>CAZCWF010000001.1:0-11316 GCA_964502305.1 uncultured Gammaproteobacteria bacterium
TCCCTATACCGATGAATTTACGTAATCCTGAAACCAAGTTAATGAAAGATGCCGGTTATGGCAAAGGCTATGAAATGTATTCCAAAGAATCCCTCCTCCCCGACAAAATTAAGGATAAAAAATATTTTGTTGAAAAGAAAAAATGACAAAAATCCCTTCTCTTTTCACCCAAAAAGTCTGGCAACTAGCTTTAGAAATTCCACCAGGTCGGGTGACGACTTATGGTCTGATTTGTGCTGCGGCTGGCGGTCATCCCATGATGTCTCGTATGATTACTAACATTCTTTCCAAATCACCCGATGTCGACAAAATTCCTTTTCATCGAATTGTCTATAGCAATGGCAAAATTTGGTTTGATCCAAAACACAATAAATGGCGTGATAAGCTTTATAGGAAAGAGGGAATAAAAGTTGATAAAAATAACAAAATAATTAATTTTGAAGAAATTTTATATTCTTTTTAATCTAAAAAACTAAATGAGAGAATCACTTGAAATAGATAATTTGTCTTCACTTGAGTCTAATCGAAGAATATTTGATATCGCCGGTACTAGTCCATCAGAAAATGACAATCTTCTTTTTGATTCAAAACGATCATTTTTTGGTATTTTTAGTTCTTCCGACGAATTGATTCACGTTTACGATATTTTTAGCCAACATAAAAAACTTCAAGACCTCTCTCAATCAGAAATAAAAATTTTATTTCTTGACTCTTTATCAGAGTCTAGTCAATCATCCACTGACAATAAAATCTTTGGCCTTATTCTTCCGGATAAATCAAATGAACATCGCCTATTTATTGCTGGTTTTGGAAACAATTCAGTCAACGTTTTTCGAAACAGTCAAATATTTAAAATAGATCCAAATTTTTCTCAATTAATCAACGAATCTGAGTTCCATTTTTATTCTTCGACTGTATTAGAAGGAGATATTATATTTCTTTCTTCTCCACAAAAAAATGGTCTTTCTGTTTTAGAAATATCTGATTTTTTTAGATTGAATCAAACTAAAACAGCAAAACGAATTAGTCAAAGTTTGGGAGCGAAAATCAATTTATCTAATATTATTGTAAAAATCTAATAAAAATATTTTCAGTTTTTTTTAAGTCTCTTGTAATCTTATAAAAAAACGATATACTGCGGATAGAGCCCTCTTAACAATTATTTTCACAATATCGAACTTATGAAGATCCTCGGTATTGCAAGAAAAACTGCCTCGATTCTTGCTAACCTGTCCTTGTTCTTGAATACTTTTTTACCCTTTATCGTTGCGGCGCAACCTGTTTACTCCCAAACTCCAGAAGAAGAACCAGTTGAAATTGTTGAGGCTACTCCGATTCCAGAACCAACAATCACCATTGACCCAAATCCTACCGAAGTTGAAGTTTCTCCCACTCCCACAGATGAACCTTTCATTACTCCAGAACCAACAATCACTCCAGAAATTACTCCATCAATTGAGACCACTCCTAGTCCAACTTTAATCCCATCTGTTTCACCAGAACCAGAAGAAGTAACTCCAACCCCAGAAGTTTCCGATTCACCTAGTAATGACGATAATGCAACTCCAACTCCTGAAATAACACCCACCACTACTCCTAGTGTTACTGTCACTCCAACTTTTCTTGGAGACACTACTGGTGGTGTTATCCAAACCTCAATTGTTGCCAATAATATGAGTCGCACCGATACTCTTAACCCAACACTTTCTACCGATAAAGATGACTATAGTCCTACTGAAATTGCCATTATTACTGGTACTGGTTTTGAAGTTTCCACACAATATTTTCTTCATATTACTGCCAATGAATTAGAGGTAACCTATATTATTTTCTCAGATGAAAATGGTGAATTTACCTATAGTTATCAACTTGACGGCACTTATAGACCCGATTACCAAGTTGAAGTCAAAGATGGTTCTGGTGCAGTTATAGCTAGTACATCATTTACCGATAGTTATATTCCAACATACAATTATTCAGTTGACTCTTCAGGTGTCAATGATGAACCGGGCCAAAAAGATTTAACTAGAATGGGTGTTGATTTGGCTCAACTTCCAAACAACTTATACACTACTTGGCAATGGGATGAAATTAGTTGGTCAGGGAATAATACAGGAGACGCTTGTAATTTATTTGATACCGATAATGATAATAATGCTAATTATGCTTTATGTATTTCAGTAGGTGGCTCTCCTGAAGCAAGTTATGTTTCTAAAACACTGTATTCTTGTAATGATGTTTATTCAGACAAATGTGGCGGCCCTGTAATACTTCCAATAAGTGCTAATACTACTTGTAATGCATCCGTCGATTCTCTTGATCCATTTACTGGAGGAGATCAATATCCAAAAGATACGGTAGGTTACTGTAATATTAATATGTCCGATATTGGGGGTGATAATACTAATGTCAACTTTCTTGATGTGTGCTCATACCCTTCACAACAACCAAACTCTGATCCGTCTGATTGTGTTTACACACCAACTGCTAATAAAATCGGAAAATTGGAAGTTAAAAAAGTTCTAATTCCTAATAATGATTCTGGTCTATTCAATCTTCAAATAGATGGAGTAACGTATGCAGCTAATATTGGAGACAGTGAAACTACTGGTGAAAAAGAGCTAGTTGAAGGGACACATACTGTTGGAGAAACAGAAGGGCTCAACACTAATTTAGCTGATTATACTTCTAATATTTCTTGTAGGGATAATAATGGTGCCGGTTCAATCATCGCTTCATCTTCAAACAGTGGTCCACTTAATATTTTTATTCGTGATAAAGATGATATTGTTTGTACGATTACCAATACTAAAATAGTAACTACTGGCACCCTAAAAGTTATAAAACAAGTCAACAACAATTATGGTGGTACTAAAGAATCAGATGACTTTACCCTAAGTATAGGGAACACTTCTTTCCCGGGTGACAGCAATGGTACTACTTTTACCTTAAATTCAGGCGTTTATTCTGTCGGAGAAACATTATTACCAGGTTATGTTCAAACCAGTAATACTTGTATTGGAATTACAATTAGTCCTAATGATGTTAAAGAATGTATTATCGTTAATAACGATGTTGCTCCAAAACTCACTTTACTCAAATCTTTAACGGATAACTACGATAGTGGTTATTCTGTTACTAGCTGGACTTTATCTGCTATTGGTACCGGTTCCTCTTTAGTTGGTACAAATTCAGTAAGTGGTAATTTACTCACTGGCGAATATACTCTCTCTGAAACTGGACCAAGTTCAGATTCTTATACCACCAGTGGTTGGACTTGCACTGGTACAGGTTTTATTTTAAATGGTGATAAAGTTACGCTTTCTCTCGGAGCTGATGTTACTTGTACTGTTTCCAACACTACTAAACCGGCCACTTTAATAGTTAAAAAAACTGTTATTAATGATGACGGAGGTACTTTGAAAGCTGAAGATTTTTCTTTCACTGTTGATGGCGTTACTGCTCCATTTAATTCATCTGGCCAAAATAGTTTATCTCTAAACAATGGTACTTACACTGTTACTGAGATTTCCACTCCAGGTTACAAAACTACTTATAAAAATTGTTCTAATTTAATTATTTCTAATGGTCAAACCGCCACCTGTGAAATCACTAATGATGATGTTCCCCCAGTTCTTAAATTAACTAAAACAGTTATCAACAATAATGGTGGTAATTCTTCTGCCGAAGATTGGAATTTAACCGCTTCCGGAGTTGGTCGAACTTTTACTGACACTGGTGACTCAACTCTTTTTCACCCCGTTAAAGCTGGTGTCGAATATACTTTAACTGAATCAATTGTTGCTGGTTATACCCCTAAAGGTTGGATTTGCAATGGTAATGATTTATCAAGTAATAAAATTACTCTAGGTTTAGGTGACAGCATGACATGTACTATTACCAATGATGATATTTCTCCTCAACTCAACATTGTCAAAGAAATTGTTCCAGCTACAGATTCCGGCAAATTTAATCTTTCTATCGGAGGGACCCAATATGCCACTAATATTGGACATACTGGAAGTACTAGATTTCAAAATGTTGTTGCCGGAGCCGTGAATTTTAATGAAACTGCAGGTGATAATACTAGTTTATCTAATTACACTACTACCTACAGTCAAGGTTGTGAAAATGGTCAGACAACTCTATCTGTTGGTGAAACTAAAATTTGTACGATTACAAACACTCGTAACACAGGAACCATTCAAATCAAAAAAAATGTTGATTTAAACGGTGACGGAGATTATTTGGATAATGGTGAAACTGATGCCACTGATTGGCAATGGCAAGCTATCGGTCCAGAAACAAAAAACGGTAATACTGGTTCATCTGCAATAACAGTTGTAACCGGAGACTATATTTTAACCGAAACCAACAAACCAAACTTTCACCAAGTGAACCTTAATTGTATCGGCGGTACGTTAATCAATAACACTGTAACTATTACCAAAGGAAGTAATGTTGTTTGTACTTTTATCAATGCTCGTGACGTTGGTAGTTTAACAGCTCATAAATTTGAAGATAATAATTTTGATAAATTTCAACAAATTGACACTGAAAACAATTTAAGCAATTGGGAAATGAGCCTGTATTCAGGTAATATGTGTGTCGGTGAGACTTTAGCTGTCATTACAACAGATTCTATGGGAAATGCTAACTTTGGGAATTTAGCCACTGGGACTTATTCTGTGAAAGAAACTTTACAAAATGGCTGGAGAAACTCCACTAATATTTGTCAAAGTATCACTATTACTAAAGATACTCATTCAACCATAGTTTTTGGTAATCAAAAATTAGCCAAAATCATTATTGAAAAACAAACACTCCCAGACGAAAATCCTCAGTTATTTGAATTTAACCCTAGTTGGAGTCGTTCCAATTTTAGACTCAAAGATAATCAAACTTATGAAAGTGGTTGGTTAACTTCAGGAACTTACTATGTTGATGAGTTAAATACCTCTGGTTGGAAATTATCTGATCTCTCTTGTGACGATAGTAACAGTGGGGTCGATCCATCTGATCATAGCCAAGCCAAGATAAATCTTGAAGCTGGTGAAACGGTTCACTGTACTTTTACCAACACCAAACTAGGTTCTATCACTATCAAAAAAGAAACCTTACCAAATCATAGTTTAGATATTTTTAGCTACACCGGTACATTGGGTACTCACACTCTATTTGATGGTGACACTGATCGCTATTCAAATCTCAACCCGGGGGCTTATACTTTCACTGAAAGCAATAAAGATAACTGGTATCTCAAAGATTTAGTCTGTGATTCCGGTTTAACTTCTATTGAAAATCGTACTGCCACTATTAATTTGACTCCAGGTCAAAATGTCACCTGTACTTTCACCAACGCCAAATATGGTCAAATCGATGGTATCAAATTTAACGATAAAGATGGCGACAATCGCAAAGATATTATTGAACCAATTCTAAAAGATTGGCAAATTTTTATTGATTCAAATAATAATCAACAACTCGATGTTGGTGAAACTTCTACTGTAACCAATATTCTTGGGGTATATTCATTTAAAAACCTTTTGCCAGGTGACTACACTGTTTGTGAAGTTATGCAATCCGGTTGGTATGCCACCACTGGTATTTTGTGCCAAACAACCACCATTAATGAAAATGGTGGCGATATCGATATTTTAAATTTTGCTAATCAGCAATATGGTTCTGCTACGGTTCACAAATTTAACGATCTTAATCATGATGGTGTCTTAGACGTTGGAGAAACTGGTCTTTCTGGTTGGACTATCAACCTTTATTCCGGTGATTCTTGCCAAGGCCAAGTTGTTCAAAATGGTTCTCAAGTTTCCGATTCTCAAGGTAATGTAACTTTTGCCGACTTAATTCCTGGTACTTATTCCGTCCAAGAATATCTTGACCCTGATTCCGATTGGATGACTACTACTCCGGTTTGCCAATCATTTACTATTTCTCCGGGTCAAATTACCAACACTAACATTGGTAATATAGAGCTTGGCCATGTTTCTCTCACTAAATTTAACGATGCTAACGGTAATGGAATTTTTGATGAAGGTGAAACCGCTATGTCTGGTTGGAATTTAACCTTATCAGATATTGGTTCATCAATGACAGGAACTAACGGTTCTTCGTTATTTAATAGAATTTATCCTGGTATTTACGATATTAGTGAAGATAATCAACCGGGTTGGACTCAAACTAATATTTATTGTGAAGATTCTTCTGGAGTAAAAATCACTTCTTCTGGTGAAGCTTATGGTCATCACGGTGCCTGTAGCGGTTGGAATGCTTGTGGTGATGCTGCTACCTGTGCCCTTTGGGCTTGCGAGGTTAATGGTTATTCTAATTTAGTTTCCTACGGAGAGTCAAAGCCTTGTACTCAATTCAATAATTGTAATTTGTTTAATTACCGCGGTAGTGTCCAATATAATTGGGGAAATTGGTGTGGTGTTATGGGTGTCACTGACATTATTTGCAGTAATTCTTCTTCAGAATTTGTTTCTGACAACCCTGGTCAAGTTACAGTTGAAGCTGGTAAAACCAAAGTTTGTTATATCGGTAATCAACGTCTCGAGCCAAAGATGACCATTTCTAAAATCAATTCTACTGGTGGTACTATTTTATCTCCCGGTGATTCAGTTGACTATACTATTACTCTAAATTTCATTGATAATAGTATAAATAATCTCCAAGTTACTGATCTTCTTAGTGATGGTTTCAAATACCGTTCCACTTCTTACCAAGTTCTTAAAAATGGATCTGATGTTACCGCTCAAGTAGGGGAGCCACAATACCATTCTCCTGGCCTTTGGAATCTTTCTTCTCTGGGATCGCTAACTCCAGAAGATGAAATAGTTTTAGCTTACACCGCTGATATCTCTACTGACCAACAAGCCGGTGAATACCCTGATTTAGCCTATGCTTCTGCAGTTTATGGTTATGATTCTGAACAAAGTCTTTTAGCTACCGCCAACCCCGAAGGCTATATTGATACCAACTTTGTTGGTACTGACGTTACCGTCAATCGTAGCAATCAAAATTCAGTTTCCGCTGAAGTCGAACGAACTGAAACCATCGAAGGCCAAGTCTTAGGGGCTTCTACTGAGCTACCTTCAACCGGAGCCGCCACTCTTTGGTTAATCATCAGTTCTCTTCTTGGAGCTCTTGGATTAATTTTTATTAAACATGATAAAATATCGACAAATATGGCAAAAAAGATATTTTCAATTTTAATTCTGCCTTTATTCCTTTTTGTCGTCTTTGGTCAAATAAATTCTGTTTGGGCTGCTGATCTCTCTATTAGATTAATGGAACCAAAAACTCCAACTAACATTAAAAGTCTTCAATTAAAATTTGTCGTTCTTGATCTTTCTGACTCTGGCAGCCAAATCACTGTCAAGTGTCTCAAAAAAGGTCCAGTCGATTCTGATTTTAGTCAATACGGCTCTGACATAACTTTATCTGCTGGCGGCAATGCTTCTCAATGTGAACCTTCATCAATTATCGATCGAATAGGTGATTACCAATTTAAAGTTAGTGCCAACGGTTTTGATAGTAATATTATTAGTCTAAATTACAACGATATTACTCCAGGTACTCCAACCAGTTATAGCAAAGAAAAGGTCAGTAATAATTGTGATTTTAAAATCTACTTTAGAACCGCGGATGATCAAGGTCGTACCGTCAAAGTTGAACTTTATCGTTCCACCGATTCTGCCTTCTCTGTCAACGCCGAATCTTTAGTCGATGCCGTCGGTATCGGCTCTACTCAAGAATATGTTTTTTCCAACAGCGTTCCTGACTGCTCCAAAACTTATTACTATGCTATCCGGGCTTTTGACAGTGCCGGCAACGGGTCTGGTGTTATTGGCGACACTATTACTGTCAATACTGTTTACACCGAAACTACTATCACCGGTACTCCGGCTCAAGGAGCCATTCCGGTCAACGGTGGCAATATCTCCCCAGACGATGGTAACAGAGAAGATCAATCTGAAATATCTTCACAAGATACCGATAATTCTACCGGTCAAATTTTAGGTACTCAAACCAAAATCGGTAATTTTATTACTAACCACAAAATTCTTTCCATCATTATTGGACTTGCTATTTTGGCTATAATAATTTATGTCTTCAGAAAACTCCGACAAGATAAAAAATTCTTCTTCAGAAAAAGAAAATAAAAGACGCTTTTCTCGTCCTGCTTTAGTTGGTTTAATCTTAATTTTAATTTCGTTTTTAATTCCTTTAAAAACTTTTTCTCCTGTTATCAAATCGGAGATCGATTACCAACTTCACCAAAAAAATTATTCAACCGAAATTACTCCGGTTAATACCGAGTTTTCCTTGGTTATCCCCAAGATTAACACCAACACTAAAGTCATTCAAAATATTGATCCGTTCAATTCTCAAATCTATCAGAAAGTTTTAACTCAAGGTGTGGCTCACGCTTCTACCTCCGATACTCCAGACCAAGATGGTAATGTTTTTATTTTTGCCCATTCTGCCGGTAATTGGTATCAAGCTAACCAATACAACGCTGTTTTTTATTTGCTTAACAAACTTAATTCTGGTGATCAGATTTTTCTTTATTACCACAACCAAAAATATGTTTATTCCGTCACCCAAACTAAAATTGTTGACTCTGAGACCACCGATTATCTCAAAAGCGATTTTGGTCAACATCAGCTAACTCTAATGACCTGCTGGCCATCGGGAACTACTCTCAAACGTTTAATAGTTGTCGCCCAACTCCAACATGACCAAACATCCGCTCCATCTCCAACTCCTCAAACAAATTAATCAATTAAAAAAGTCTCCCTTGTCAAAGGGAGATTTAGAGGGATTTCATGAAATTCAGTGGGTTCAAAAATATCTTGGCACCGATAAAAAATATCATGGGTTTAGTAGTAAGCAGATCAAGGATATTGCCAAAAATTTTGTCCAAGAAAATCACCTTTCTGATACTGAAACCGTAAAAGTTTTAAATTCTCTTTATCAAAATGGTACTAGCTATACCGAAGTTGCTGTTGCTGCCACTATTTTAGGAATTTCTAAAAATTTGTTATCAAATTTTGATCCAAAAAATCTTGATTTGTGGTTAAATTACACTCATGGTTGGGCCGAAAATGATGTTCTTTGTCAATCAAATTTTACTGCTGATATTTTACTTTCTAACTGGCCATCTTGGCAAAAAATATTACAAGAATTTAACCAAAGTTCTAATATCAATAAACGTCGTGCCAGTTTGGTTTTATTAACCAAGTCAGTCCGTCAATCAGAAGATTCTAAATTATCCAATTTGGCTTTTGAGAACCTAGATAACCTAAAAGGGGAGAAGGATATTTTAATTACCAAAGCTGTTTCTTGGATACTTCGATCTTTAGTTACTTTCCATAAAGACGAAGTTTTGAAATATTTAAAAGATAATAAAGACTCTTTACCAAAAATTGCTTACCGCGAAACTCTTTCTAAAGCCCTCACCGGTCGAAAATATAACCGTAAAAAATCCGCTTAAATTAGTTTTCAACATTTCTATACACTTCCAAAATCGTGTAAAATAGTCCTATGGCGAACAAAGTTTACACAATTAAAATAGCTGGTCCTGCAGGTTTGGGAATCAAATCTATTGGTCAATTATTTTCTAAAATTCTTATTGCTCATGGTTTTAACTTAGCCGATTACAGTGAGTACCCTTCATTAGTCCGTGGTGGCCACAACACTTATCAAATCAGTTTCTCTTTGGATAAAGTTTTTGCTCCCCATTACAATATCGATGTATTCTTCTCTATTAACCCTGGTCACTGGCAACAACATCAAACAGAATTTAACAAAAATACTTTAATTTTCTCCGATGAAGAAAATGATAAAAAAGACCTAAAAAATGGTCGATTTTTTAATCTCCCCCTTAAAACTTTAGCTAATGAAATTGGTAGCCCATTAGTGGTTAACACTATCAGTTTAGGCGTGGCTATTTATCTTCTTGGTTTTGATCTTGAATTAACCAAAGATTTAGTTTGTGGTTTTTATCAAAAATTCAGTGATCTTAACGCTCGAGCTCTCCAATCTGGTTATGATTTTGCTAAATCTAATTTATCTGATCATAAGTTAGATTTAAAAACTAAAATTGATTTGAAAAATAGACAAGAACTCTACGAAGGTAACGAAAGTTTTGGTTGGGGATTTTTAGCTGGCAAAGGTAATTTCTATGCTGCCTATCCTATGACTCCATCCACTGGCACTCTCCATTTTCTAGCTGCCAAACAAGAAGCTTATCCTGAGATTAAAGTTATCCATGCTGAAGATGAAATTGGTGTTGCTAATATGGCTGCCGGTGCCGCTTTCGCCGGTGCTCGAGCTGCTGTTGGTACTTCCGGTGGTGGCTTTGCTCTTATGAATGAAGCTGTAAGTTACTGTGGTATTGCTGAAATCGGTTTAGTTTATTATCTGGTTTCCCGTCCTGGCCCAGCTACTGGTCTTCCTACTTGGACTGCTCAAGGTGATCTCATGCACGCTATTTATTCTGGTCATGGTGAATTCCCTAAAGTTGTTATTGCTCCAGGTGATATTGATGAATCTTTTGAAGATGGTGTTAACTCTCTTAATTTAGCTGCTCAAATTCAAACTCCAGTTATTGTCGTTAGTGACAAATTTTTAGCTGAATCATCTGCTAGTACCAAAGATTTATCTAAAGCAAAAGTAAAGGTTGAAACTGGTGATATTGAAACTAAGCCGATTGAAAATTTTGCCCGCTATAAATTTACTAATAATGGTGTTTCTCCTCGATCTATTCCAGGTACTCCAAATGGTCAATTTTTAGCTAATAGTTATGAACATGACGAGTTTGGTTTTGCTATCGAAGATGCTAAAGCTTCTGACAAAATGTTTGCCAAAAGAATGGCCAAAAACAAATTGGCTATAAAACTTGCTCCAAAAGTTAATATCTTCGGTAATGATTCTGCTAAAAAATTAATTATCTCTTGGGGTTCAACCAAAGGTACTATTCTCGAAGCTTTCAAAGATCTTAAAAATCCATCTGAATTTGCCTTCATGCAAGTTAGAACTTTATGGCCTATCAACCCAGATTTAAAAAAGATTCTTGATAATTTTAAAGAGATTATTGTTATTGAAAATAACGGTACTAGTCAATTAACTACTCTTCTAAAATCTCAATTTGATTTTAACCCCACCCAAATTTATACCAAAAATGATGGTCGCCCTTTCTTCCCAGAAGAAATTGTTAATTATTTAAATGATCTCAAATAATTATGGTTAATTACCGTTCAAACATAACTCCAACTTGGTGTCCTGGTTGTCACA
>CAZCWF010000001.1:11326-21538 GCA_964502305.1 uncultured Gammaproteobacteria bacterium
CTCTCCAAAAAAGTTTTGCTGATCTTAATATTGACCTAAATACCTTAGTCATGAATTACGATATTGGTTGTGCTGGCAATATGGCTGACTTCCTCAAAACCTATGGTGCTCATACTCTCCATGGCCGGGCTGTGGCTACCGCTATGGGTGAAAAAATAGTTAACCCCAAACTCACTGTGGCTGTTATTGGTGGTGATGGGGGAGTTTATGGTGAAGGTCTTAATCATTTGGTTGCTGCTGCCAGAGCTAATATTGGCATCAAGGTTATTGTCTCCAACAACTTCCTTTATAGTTTAACTACTGGCCAAACCAGTCCTACCACTCCAAAAGGTGCTCACACCAAGTCCACCCCCACCGGCAATATTAATGAACCAATTCACCCTGTTGAATTAATCAAAACAGTCAACCCAAATGTTTTTGCTGAATCTGTCGATGCCAAAGATATCCCTAAGCTTACTGATACTATCAAACGTGCTTTTGAATTCCCCGGATTTGCTTTAGTCGATAATCTTCAGGAATGCGTCGCTTTTGGTAAACAACTAAAATAGTCAATGAAATTATTTAATTTCGATTCTCCTAAAACCTGGGAAGAATTAGTTAATCTAAAATCAAAACTTCGTCGCTGTACCCCTGAATCAGCCAGACTTCCTAGTGATTTAGCTTTTTATCAGCTTTATACCAAATTAGTTCCTCGCGATATTCGTTTGGAAATAGTTAGACAACTAGTCGGTGATGCTGATTACAAAATTCTTAAAAACAACTTTCCTTATCTTAAGTTATTACAACATCTTCCCCATGTTAAGCATTATTGTCTGTGGAGTTATATCGGCAAGTTACCTAAAAAAGTAATTGAATCAGAAATAGAAAAAACCTTTCCTGGGAAAAGATATCTTTGGTTGGAAAATAGCCATCAAACTAAATCTATGCCCGAAATTTGGCACTGTCAGATCTTTGTTGAAGAAAAATAAATTTTCAAATTTCTATGTTTTTCCACAAAAAAACCGCAGTGTCTAGAAGGAGTCTTTTACCCGAAGTTATCCCACCTTATTTAAAAAAAATCATATTTGAAACTGGTGGATCCTCTGGTCCAATCGGTCTTCAATTTATCTCTCAAACTCACAAAGAAAAGGAATTTTCTGACAATAATTTTGATCCTTTAGAAGAGGACAAACATCAAGTTCTCCCTGGTCTCGTTTATAAATATCGTGGTCACATAAATCCTTCAGGTCAAGTCACTCGTTTTGGTCGAGTTTTGTGGACCATAACTTTTTCTTGCACCGCTTATTGTCGTTTTTGCACCAGGGGTAGGGAAGTTGGTCAAAACTCTGATCTTTTTTCAGATAAACAAATTACTGATGTTTTAAAGTTTCTCAAACACCACAAAGAAATTAATGAAGTCATTGTCTCTGGTGGAGATCCTCTGATCACTCCTCAAAAATATCTCACCAAAATTATCCAAGGTTTATCTCAACTTCAAAAAGACGGTGATATTGATATTATTCGCCTTGGTACCAGAGTTCCCATTTCTAACCCAATTCTTATTCAGAGTTGGCATTTTAATTTAATAAAACAACTTAAAAATCCTTATCTTATGGTTCATATTAATCACCCAGCCGAGCTAACTCCTGAATCATTAGATATTTTTTCTAAATTTAAATCAGTTGGAGCCACCATCTTAAGCCAAACTGTTTTATTAAAAGGCGTTAACGATTCTGTAAAAACTTTAACTAATTTATTTAATCTTATGGTTAAAGAGGGGGTCAGACCTTATTATCTTTATCAAAACGATCCAGTTCCTTGGGCCAAACATTTTACTGTTTCTCTGCCTCGGGCTATTAAAATTTGGGACAAACTTCGTCCTAATTTATCAGGTTTAGCTGCTACTGCTCGTTTCGTTATCGATACTCCAAATGGTTACGGTAAAGTTTCCTTACCTGAAGGTGCCGCTTGGAAAACCGACTTTTCTTCATTCAAAGATTTTAAAGGTAAAAAACATCTTTTGTAGATTATCTTTTCTCTGCCACAATCGCCATAAACATCGGAATTTCCTCTCGAGATCTATTTTCCATTTTTGCCTTCCCTCCAGTACTTTTTTTATCTGACACCCATTCATCAATTCTCTCAATTACAAAACCATTTCTAAACAATTCTTCGCTATATTTTGACAAGCAATGGTGAAACGACCAAGTTTTTTCTGATTTTTCAAAACTACCGGGGTTAGTTAATATTGGAATTTCCATTTCACTCATATATCTATCCACCCTTCTATACTGAATTTTACTTTTTTCATCCACTCCCCAAGCAGTTTGCCGTGGAATCCTAAACATTGGATGGTTCAAAATCATCACAAACTTTCCGCCTTTTCTTAAATATTTTTTGGCATTAATTATTACTCCTTCAAAATTTCTGATATTTTGTAATGCCAAAATTATCACCGCCAAATCAAAATGGTTTTCTTCTACTGGCAAATTTTTACTGGCATCTGCTGTCAAAAAAATATGTTTATTACTTAGACTTTTTCGCTTAGCTTCTTCAATCAAACTTCGCGAAATATCTACTCCGAAATATTCTGTTTCTGGGTTAATTTGTCTTTCAAAAATACCCTGTCCACAGGCTAAATCAAGTACTGATTTAGCACTTTTGTAATTAATTAATTTAGCTAATTTAGGAAAAATTACTGCTTGGTGAAAATAATGACCCTCATCACCAACAATTTTCTTGTACCATTTACTCGAATTTTCCCACGAAGTGTTTATCATTTGCCAAGTTTATCACATTGTATAATATACTTATGATCATTATTAAAAATGCCGTTGAAATCGAAGGTATCCGTCAATCATCGCATCTCGCTGCCGAGACTTTAACCTATTTATCCCAATTTGTTAAACCGGGAATCTCTACTGAAGAACTAAATGTTTTAGCTCATAAATATATTATTTCTCACCACGCTATTCCTTCGCCACTAAATTATGGAGGTTTTCCTAAAAGTATTTGTACTTCTATTAATGATGTTGTCTGTCATGGTATCCCTTCAAAAAATGAAATTCTAAAAACAGGGGATATTATTAACCTGGATATCACTACTACTCTAAATGGGTTTTATGGTGACACTTCAGCCACTTTCCCTGTCGGGGTTATTTCTCCTCAAGCCAAAAAACTTATCGAAGTTACCAAAAAATCTATGGATTTAGCTATTGATCATTTAAAACCTGGCCGAGTTTTAAACGACTGTGTTGGTAAGATAATCGAACCTTATGTCGAAAAATTTGGTTTTAGTGTTGTTAAAGAATTAGGTGGACACGGGGTGGGTATCAAATTTCACGAAGATCCATTTGTTTATCACTTTGATTATCCTCGGGATAAAGTTGTCCTCAAACCTGGTATGATTTTTACCGTTGAACCAATGGTCAATGCTTCACCAGATCATCGTGTTACCTTAGACCAAGATGACTCTTGGACTATTCGCACTTTTGATCATTCTTTTTCAGCCCAATTCGAGCACACTGTTTTAATTACCCAAACAGGTCATGAAATTTTAACCTTATGAAAACTTTCTACTTTATATTTTTTACTTTAAACTAACTTATGATTATCCTCGACGGTAAAACCACTTCTCAAAAAATTCTTGACAATCTATCGTTAGAAATTAGAAATTCAAAATTAGATGTTAGACTTGATATTATTTTAGTTGGGGATGATCCAGCTAGTTTAAAATATGTTGAGCTTAAACAAAAAAAAGCCGAAAGTATAGGCATTGGTGGTCAAATTCACCACCTGCCTCAAAATTCTACTACCGATCAAGTTGTTTCTTTAATTAATCAACTAAATAATGACTCTAATGTTACTGGTTTAATGGTTCAACTTCCACTACCTCCACAAATTAACACCGATCAGGTCTTAATTTCTATCCTCCCTCACAAAGATTCTGATGGTCTTAATCCAATTAATCTAGCTCTTTTATTCCAAAAAAATCCATCCGCCATTGCCTCTGCCACTTCTTTGGGAATTATGAAATTAATAGAAGAATACAACATAGATATTGACGGTAAAAATGCGGTAATAATTGGACGTAGTCCCGATGTCAGTCTGCCTCTTTTTGCACAACTTATGGCCAAAAACGCTACAGTTACTATCTGTCATTCTCATACAAAAAACATGGCCGAAATTTGCCAAAAAGCCGATATCTTAATTTCTGCCATTGGTAAACCCAAATTTTTAGGTAGGGAATATGTCAAAAAAAATGCTGTTGTCATCGATGTCGGTTATGCTACCGATCCAAGCACTGGTAATACCAGTGGTGATTTCGATTTTGATGCCATTAAAGATATCGTTAGTTACATCACCCCAGTACCTGGTGGCGTTGGCCCTATGACCGTCGCTTCATTGTTATACAATACTGTTAAAATTACCCATGCAATTCCCAGAACATCATAATCCAGCGGAAACAATTTTTGATTGGGTGCTAACTAAATGTTTCTTTATTGATATCAATAACCGTAAAATAAAATTAGGGGATGATCCAAAGGCTATCACCTTTGGTTTGTTAGAAGAACACCAAGATGTTCTTAATTCTTCAGGATTATCTTTATTACCTTTAGAAAAAACCATTACCCTTGTCGAGGATTATAGTTCTTCACCTTTCCAAATAGTTTTAGTGGATAGCAGAAAGTTCTCCCATTTTCTTGAATCAATTCCTCAGGAAAAAGTTTTACAACCTGATTTCCGCCTAGGTCTTACTACCATTGCTGGCGATTTTTCTGATCAAATTAGTGCTTTTAGTAAAAGTGACTTTATATTAGAACATAGACATCTGTTTGGTTCTGCTTTAGCCATTTCTCAAGCCTATCAGAGATTGGGATTAACCGATGAAGCTCAACTTTTACTCTCGGCATTTCACCAAAAAGAACCTGAAATACACCCACCAATTAAAGATGGTGGCAGAATTCTCCCATTTTCCCAAAACTAAATTATTTCCGCGGTAATTTTTTATTGAGCAATTAATTTATCCAATTTTTAGGCCTTTATTCTTCATTTTTTACCGCAATAATATATAAAATACTTCACAATTATGTATTAACTTAAGTCCTATATTTAACAAAAAATAAATTTACAAAAAAATAGTTTTTGAATAAAATATTATTTCGATTACACACAAAATTTTCTCTAAAATTATTTTTATACTTACCTTGACAACAATATCTTATTAATATAAGGTTAATTCAATAACCATTAATTTCTGTAGGTTTGCTACTTATTTTAAGTAGTTTTTTATGCAGAATTTTATTAATTTAATCAAGTAATCATGAAAAAAAAGATTTTGGTCAGTTTAATCATTATTGCTGGTGTCGGAACTGCTGGGTTCGCTGCCACCAGAGCATTTTTCCGTGCCAGAGTTCAAAGCACAGATAGTTCATTCACTGTCGGTACTTTAGATCTTTCTGTTAATGACAAGCAAGAAGCCGTCGATAACTTTGTTGTTGAGGGTATTGGTGCTTCCGGTGATATTTCTGGTAGTAAAACATGGACAATCAAAAATGTCGGAACCTTACCAGGTAAGTTATATTTTAGTTTATCTAATTTAGATAACCAAGAAAACGGTTGCAATCGAGCTGAAACCGTCGATGAAGCTACTTGTGCCGATGATAATGTTGGTGAACTCGGCAATGTTGTTGATGCTACTGTTTCTGTTAATGGCACTACCATGGTAGAAACTTCTTTGGCTAACACCAACCAAGCTGACTATGCTAATCAGTGGAATGAAAAACCAGAAGTTATTATTCCTGCTGGAGAATCTGTTGAAGTCACTATGAATTGGAATGCCAACCAAGCTGACTATGACAATAGTATCCAGAGCGATAGTTTAACTTTTGATACTATCTTTGATCTCGTCCAATTAGTTGATCAAAGTTAATTTTAATTATCCAAACAGGAAGGATTTCATAAAAAAATCCTTCCTGTTTTGCTTATATGCCAAAACTTATTAAAATAATCTTAGAAATTTTTTCTTGGATATTTATTGCCTTTTTTGCCGGATTGGTAATTTTAACCACTATTTCAAATACTAATATTTCTGGAGGTGTTCGTTCTTTCTTGGTTCAATCAGGTTCCATGGAGCCATCGATTATGACTGGTGATATAGTCTTAATTAACTCTCAACCCCAATACTCTAAAAATGACGTTATTACCTTCAAAGACACCCAGAATCGAGTCATAACCCATCGTATTGTTAATATTGAAAATGACAAAATTTCTACCAAAGGGGATGCTAATAGGACTTCTGATCCAGAGACAATTAATTCAAAAATGATTTTGGGAAAAGTCATTTTTGTTATCCCTAAAATCGGTTTTTTAGTTAATTTTTCCAAAACCTTACCCGGAGTAATTTTATTAATTATTGTCCCTTGTTTAATCCTTGTCAGCGACGAGATTTTTAAGCTTATTAGAAACATTAGCAGTAAAAATAAATCCAGTGCTCAACCAAAAAACTAGATTTTCACTAATCTTTTGTATTTTTCTTTCTACTTTATTAATGTTTAGTGAAGTCACTTCAGCTGATCTTTCTGTTCAAGTAATCGCCCAGGATAATAAAATATCAGCCACCACTCTCCAGATGTCCGCTTTAAAAACAAGTAACGAAACCGATCTTCCTGCCCTTTTTCAAATTAATGGGCTAATTCCTGGCGGTTTTGATGTCTCCTCAATTAGACTCAAAAAAGATGGGGAATTAGATTTTAACTATCAACTAAAATCAGTTAAAGTTAATGGCGATGATAATTTTTGTCATTCTTTAAATATCAAGATTATGCAGGATAATAAATTTATATATCAAGGGAAAATAGGGGATTTAGATAACAACAAAACTATTAATGGTTTGGGTAAAGATGATTGGATATTTTTTGTTTCCTTAGATGATAATAACGATCAACTAAAAAACCAAAATTGTGAGTTTACCTTTGACTTTAAAACTTATCGTAATTCTCCCGACGAAATTGGAGGTTTTAGTGATGAGGTAAGAGTTACAAATTATGTTAGCAGTGGTAGTTGGTAATAAGATAAAAATCATTTACTATCTCTTTATCTTTAGTCTAGTTCTATTTTGGATCAGTATCGCTTTTACTCGAACAAGTCTCTACAACCACCATATCCATGGTTTTATTGTCCATAGTCAATCTATGGAGCCAATACTGACTCCTGGATCATTGGTTATTGTTATCCCTCAACCGAGCTATTCATCTGGAGATGTGGTTACTTATACTCTTAAAGATAATCCGGATAAAAATCCTATTACTCATAGAATCTTTAAAGTCATTACTTGGGACGGTCAGCAAATGTTTGTCACCAAAGGTGACGCTAACACTATTGTTGATAATCAAATAATTAGTCAAGATGAGATTATTGGTCAAGTTATTTACCAAATTCCTTATATTGGTATGTTCATTTATACCGCCCAAACTCCTGTCGGTTCATTTTTCTATGTTATCCTTCCAGTAACAATAATATTTTTCATCGAAATCGAGAATATTATCAAAACCTTAAAACAAAACAAAAAATAGTTATAAATTAATATATAAAACTTATGCGTATCCAACTTTACGACAGGGGATTACCCAAAGGCCAAAAATTATTTTCTGATCTAGAAACTGTCTGTCAACGACTTCAAATTGATTATGACCCTGAATATATCAAAGACATGTCTCGTATTTACAGCATGGGACTTCAAGGTAGTACGGTTCTTCTTGTCGATGGGGAAGTGGCTTTTATTGATAAATACCCTAATCCAAAGGAATTGGAAGCAATTATCCAAGAATATGTTTAAAAGTATTCAGAAATTTCTCAAACCTCGAAAAAATCTTAGATTAATTTTAGACGCTATTGGTTTAATTTTAATTTGGCGTGGCATATGGGGGATTCTTGATTTATTCTTCTTTCCTAATAACCCAATCATTAGTTATCTCGGTTCGATTATCTTTGGTTTTATTTTTCTGGTCATCGACGAGAACGGTTTAGACGAGCTTAAATAACCTTTTAGCGTTATCGTCAATTATTTTCTCGGTTGTTTCTAGACTCATTTGCCAAACTTCTGATACCTTTTGATATACATATTTTATATACTCTGGATAATTTTTTTCTCCACGGAAGGGGATTGGTGTTAAATAAGGACAATCTGTTTCTAAAACTAACCTATCTTTAGGCATATTTCTTACTACTTCTTCTAATCCAATTTCATAAGTTAAGTTTCCATCAATTCCAAAATACCACATTCCTGGTAAATCCAGATATCTTTTAATTCTTTTTTTACCCCCACTATAACAATGAATTACTCCAGATAAATTTTTATATTCACCCAAAATCCCCAGCATTTCATCGCTTGCTTGACGGCTATGGATAATCAGCGGGCGATTTACCTTTTGCGACACAACTATTTGTTTTCTAAAAAGTTCAACCTGTTCTTTCTTTTCAGTTTCATTTACTTCATCAGTAAATTCTAAACCACATTCTCCAATTGCTACTACCCTATCGTCAAACAGTTTTTCTAGTGTCGCACAATCTTTGTCAACTTCCATTGGATGAATCCCAATTGCTGGCAATAATTTTTTATTAATTTTTGATAATTCCAGATTATCTTTTGAATCTTGAATACAACTAGCTGCCAAAATTACATAATCCAGGCCAGCTATTCTAATCTCATCGCTAAATCTAGAAGACAAATGGGCATGTGTATCAATCATTAGATTCTAGGAAACAACGGTTTTTCCAAAGGTTTAATTTCTCCTTCAAAAACCTCCAATATTCTTTTGGCAGTTTCTGGCATCACCGGCTCAATATGAACTGCTGCTTTTCTCAAATTTGTAATACAAGATTTCAAAATTTCTTCCCTTTTTGGATCAGTTTTTTCCAGCTTCCACGGAGTTTCTTTGTTTAGATAATTATTGGTTTTATCTATATATTCACTATATATCGTCCCTAAAGCCTCATCAAATTTAAAATTATTAATCGAGTTAATAAAATCATTACTTAATTTAAATTCTTCTTTTTCTATTTTTAGACCTTCAGCCAATTTTGCAATTCTTGAAACTAAATTACCCAAATTATTGGCTAAATCAGCATTATATCTTTCTTTAAATCTATCAATTCCTACGTCAGAATCATTTTCAGTGGGGAATGATCGGGCGATCAAATATCTGGCTCCGTCAACTCCAAACAACTCTACTAATTGTCCCGGTGATATTACATTTCCTAATGATTTAGACATTTTTTGTCCATCAATCATATAAAAGCTGTGAATATAAACTTTTTTGGGTAACTGATCTAGACTAAATCCGGACGATAATAACATTGCTTGCCAAATTACTGTATGAAACCACAAAATTTCCTTACCAATTAAGTGAACATTTGCTGGCCAAAAATCTTTTTTACCGTCTACAAATTGAGTCGCTGAATAATAATTAATTAAAGCATCAAACCAAACGTACACTGTTTGTTTGTTATCCCAAGGTACACTTATCCCCCATTCAACATTTTCCCGAGACAATGAAATATCTCTTACTCCAGCTTTTAGTTTTGCTAAAATTTCTGATCTTTTTCCTTCTGGAAAAATATAGTTAGTTTCGTCATTTTCAATTAACTCAATTAATTTTGGCACATATTTGCTCAATCTAAAAAACCAATTTTCTTCAGATTTTTTTACGGTTTTTTCTGGTGGGTGAAGCGGACAGTGTCCATCAACCATTTCTGTTTCAGTTAAGAATTTTTCACAACCAACACAATACCAGCCTTCGTATTTATCTTTATAAGCGTCTCCATTGTCATAAATTTTTTGAAGTAATTCAGCTACCACTTTCTCATGATTCGGGTTAGTCGTTCTAATAAAATAGTCAAATCCAATATTTAGATTTTTCCAAGCTTCTTCAAATCGGGGAGAAATATTATCACAATAATCAATTGGTTTTAAATTTTGTGCTGCCGCTGATTCTGCTACTTTTTGGCCATGTTCATCTGTCCCTGTCAAAAAAAACACTTCTTCGTCAATTAATTTATGGGTTCTGGCCACAATATCAGCCGCTATAGTTGTACAAGTATGACCGATATGAGGGATATCGTTGATGTAATAAATTGGGGTAGTAATAAAAAATTTTTTCATTTTATATATCAAAATTATAAGCTTTTCCAACAAAAAAGAGTATCTTTCGATACTCTTTCAAATGCCACATC
>CAZCWF010000002.1:0-16904 GCA_964502305.1 uncultured Gammaproteobacteria bacterium
ATTGTTTTTTGAGTGAAGATAATTCAGTTTTGATAAGTGACAGAGCGAAAGGTCGAAGTTTTTTTTCTAAAATTTGTTTAATATGAGACGAAGTATTTTGAGAAATATTGGCATAAATAGTTTGTTTTCCCGGATAAATAATAATGGAATCTCTGGAAGTATTGATGAATACTAATTGATATTTTTTATCTAAAATGGAAAGAGTTTTAAGATTTTTGAGAGACTTTTTTGGAGTAATTTTAAGGGAATGAGTAACGATCCAGTTAGAGTTTTTTTTGATGAATTGATTAATGATAAATGTTGGAGTAAACCGGGGACAGGAAACAATAAAAGAACGATTAGTTTGAAGACGAAGCCGTAGTGAGGAAATAGATTTTTTGGCAACGGAATAGGAGTATTTTTTACCATCAAGAATAATTGTTGTCATATTAAGGTATTTTAAAGCAAAAATGATATATTTATATTATGAGGAAAGTGTATATTGGGGCTGACCATAGAGGTTTTAAGATAAAAAACGAGTTAGTCGAAGAGTTAAGACAAAAAGAATGGGAAGTAATTGATTTGACAAATAAATATGACGAAAAAGATGATTATCCAGATATTGCCATAAGTTTGGGAGAAAAAGTAGTAGCAGAAAAAGCTTTGGGGCTATTGATTTGTGGTTCTGGGGCTGGGGTATGTGCGGCAGTAAATAAAGTAAAAGGGGTTCGGGGAGCAATGGCGCTAAATGCTAGACAGGCTAGAAAAATGAAAGAAGATGATGATATAAATGTTTTATGTTTATCGGCTGATTTTGCTACTTTTGAAGAAAATTTGGAAATTGCAGAAGAATTTTTAAAAGCAATATTTATGACAGAAGAAAGATTTATTAGAAGAATTAATAAAATTAAAAAATATGAAACAGCTTAGGTCGGTTGAAGAAGTACCGGAAAACACAAAAGTAATTTTAAGAATGGATACTGATTTGCCTTTTGAAGATGATGTTATTTTAGATAATAGTCGATTAAAAAAAACAATCCCAACAATTAGATATTTACTAGGAAAAAATTGCAGGATAATAATTCTTGGGCATAGAGGCAGACCTGAAGGGAAAGTTGTTCCAGAATTATCACTAAAACCAGTTTATTTGGAGTTAATGGAATTGTTGGAAAATGAAGGCCAAAATTTGATAGAAAGTGTATTTTTAGATGATATTAAAGATGAACAAAAAATTAGTTCATCTTTGGAAAATAATCAGATAATTTTTGGAGAAAATTTGAGATTTTGGTCAGAAGAAGACACTGGTGACACTTCCCTATTTAGAGAGATGGAAAAATATGTGTCGATTTTTGTTAACGATGCTTTTGCAGTAGCTCATCGGAAAAATGCCTCAATAATTTTACATAGAGAAATGGAAACGTATTATGGCTTTAGTTTTGTGGAAGAAGTGGAGAAAATCAGCCAGATTTTAGATGAAGAAGAACGACCAATGACAATAATTTTGGGTGGAGCTAAGGAAGATAAATTGAAACACTTAGCAGAACTTACAGAAAAAGCAGATTATGTGCTGATTGGAGGAAAATTACCGAAGTTAGTTGATGGATCGTTGACCGTAGATCGTAGCAATAAAATTTTAGTGGCAAAGTTGAGAGAAGATGGACTGGATTTAAGCGATGAAGATATAGGAAAATTTATTGAAATAATAAATATATCAAAAACTGTAATTTGGTCGGGTGCTATGGGATTATATGAAGAAGAAAATTGTCGAGTTGGAACTCAAAAAATTGCCACTGCAGTGGCTAATTCTCAGGGTCAAAAAATAATTGCCGGAGGAGATACTAGTGCCTCGATAAAAGATTTAGGGTTGAAAGATAAAATTGATTTTATTTGTTCAGGCGGTGGAGTAATGTTGGAAATGTTGGTCAAGGGTGATTTACCAGCGTGGAATTAGATGGTAGGTCGTAGATGTTAGATCGTAGATGAGATAGAATTGTTTTATGAAGAAAGATAAAAAAATAGTGGTCGGGGTTAATGGTTTTGGCAGAATTGGAAGTGTGGTTTTGAGGGCAATATTAATGGAAAAATATGACGTAGAAGTGGGGGCGATTAACACAACCGGAGAATTCCCGATTGAAACACTGGCTTTGCAATTTAAATATGATTCTGTTTATGGTAGATTTCCAGCAAAAATAGATTTTGCTGAAGCGGAGAAAGCTGGAGAAATTGGAAGACTAATTATTGGAAGTAAGATTGTCCCGGTTTTAGGAGAAATGGACCCAAGTAAAATTAAATGGAAAAATTATGGCGTGGATGTGGTGTTGGAATGTACTGGGGCTTTTACTGATAAAAAAGCTTTAAACCACACCAAAGGTGGAGCCAAAAAAGTGGTGATTTCAGCGCCAGCAAAGGATAAAAGTATCCCGGTTTATATTTTGGGGGTAAATGGAGATAAGTATAAAGGAGAAACTTTAATTTCTAATGGTTCGTGCACAACAAATTGTGTAGCTCCGATAGTAAAAATTATTGATGAAAAGATTGGATTTCAAGAAGGGACTTTGACAACAATTCATGCCTATACAACTAATCAAAACATAGTTGACGGAAACGGAAAAGATCCCAGAAGAGCTAGGGCAGGAGCAGTAAACATTGTACCAACAACAACTGGAGCGACTGAAGCAGTAATTGCGGCTTATCCGGAAGTTAAAGGTAGATTTGGAGGAACAGCTATTAGAGTACCGGTAATTTGTGGCAGTTATTCTGATTTAACTTTTAAGTTAGTAAGAAAAACTACGGTTGAGGAAGTCAACTCGATATTGGAAGAGGCTAGCATGACACCAGAGTTGGTAAGTAAATTAAAAGTTTCTTACGAACCATTAGTATCATCGGATATTTTGGGTAATAGTGCCTCGTGTGTAATTGACAGTTTAATGACAAAAGTAATTTCTGACGACATGATTAGTATCGGAGCTTGGTACGATAATGAATATGGTTATAGCTGTCGTTTGATAGAAAACGCAATTGCCATATGCAAGTAATTCCGACGATTTTAGAGAAAAATTTTAATCAGGCTGAAACAAAAATTTTAGCGGTTAAGGATTTGACAAAAAGAATCCAAATAGACGTAATCGATGGATCTTTTTCTTTTGGAAAAACGTTTGAATTAGAATTAATTAATAGGATTGAGAATGCAGAAAATGTTTTATGGGAGACTCACTTGATGGTGAAAGAACCGATAAACTGGATAGAAAAATCAATTTTTATCAATAGTAGTCGAATTATCGGACAAGTTGAATTGATGAGTGATAAAGAAAAATTTATTGATGAAGTGAAAAGTAATGGTTTAGAAGCTGGTTTAGCCTTTGATATTGAGACAGAAATCAGTGAAATTCCGGAAGAGACTGATATGGTTTTATTGTTAGGACGTAAGGCAGGGTTTGAGAGTTATCCGTTAGATGAAGAAAAAATTTATAAAAAAATTCAGAAATTAGTAAATTTGAAAGATAAAAATGGAATGAGATTTTTAATAGGAGTTGACGGAGGGGTAAATGCTGATAATATTAAAAAATTAGGAGATATAGGGATAGACGTTGTTTATTGCGGCGGAGCTGTGTTTAATGGTAAGGTAGAAGATAACTTAGAAAAATTAAACTATGCTAGCTAAAACTAACAAAACAATCAAAAGAGTGGCTATATTTGGTGATGCTGATGCTAAAAAAACAGATCAGCATTTTATTGATGCTTATAATACAGCCAAATTGTTAGCTCAAAATGGTTATATTATAGTTAATGGCGGTGGGGACGGAGTGATGTTGGCAGCAACATTGGGAGCAAAAGCTGGTGGCGGAAGAGTAGAAACAGTGATTATCGATCCAAAGAGAAAATTAAAGAATTTTGAAGGATTTAACAAAGAGAATCACGAATTGGCTGATAAGGAATATAAAACAAAAAATTATCCTGATAGATTAAATAAATTAATTGAAGTTGGCGATGCTTTTGTGATCTTTAATGGCGGAGTTGGAACATTGTCAGAGGTAGGGTTAACTTGGCAAATGGCAAAATTTGAATACGGAGAACATGAACCATTAATTTTCTTTGGAAATGAGTTGGGAGAATTGGTAAATATGTTAATTGAAAAGCTAAAATACGATCCGATAGAGAAAAAAGTCTACCAGACAGTTTATACTGCCGAAGAAGTAGTGGAAACAATAAAAAATCGTAAAGGTAAAACAGAACCTGAAGAGAAAGGTTTTGTAGGTAAAATGATGCGATGGTTTAATTAATAACAACTTCTGGACGAGAGTTATTTTTAATTTGAAGTGGGATTATTTTTTGATCAATAATTTCTTTTTTGGCTAAAGTCAGGATAACTATCTCTGATGTGGAAGTAGGGACAGACCAATTTTGATCAAAGATAAAATTACCTAAAGAATAAAAAATTAATTTGTTTTGATAACTCTCTGATTCTTGAAGAACATGGGGGTGGTGTCCATGAATAAGATCAGCACCAGCATCAACCATTTGATGAGCTAAAGTAACTCGCCAATTTTCGACAGCAGGTAAGTATTCATTACCCCAATGAATAGAAACAATTAACCAATCAACTTGGGAATCATATTTAGAAATGAGATCAAGAATTTTTTGATGATCATATTTGGGATAAGTAATTAGGTCAAAACCTAAAAAGCCAAATTTTATGTCATTGATTTCTTTTTGATAAAATTCGGTATCAGATTTTTGAGAGTTAAAATAACCGATATTTGGTTGATTGAGAAGATCTTTGGTTTGAGTAAAACCATTTTGACCGTAATTAAAAATATGATTATTGGCTAAATTTAGAATAAATTTATTTTTACTAAGTTCTGGAACAAATTGAGGATCCCCACAAAAAATCATGGTATCGAGTGGACCTGTAGGACAATTTGAGATAATTGGACTTTCTAGGTTAGCTAAATTAAAATCGTTTTGCTGAAGAAGATCAGAAACTCCAGAAAAACTCCAAGAGAAATCATTTTTGTTTCGAGCTACATAAGTAATATAACGGCCAAGACCTAAATCCCCGACCAAACCAATAGTGACTAAAGGATTATCGATTTCTGTTTTTGGAAAAATGTGTGAAATTATTTTTGGTAAGGAAATATCTGAAATTGGTGAAATAATAGGCGAATTTTTTGATCCAAAAACAAACCAAAAACCAAAAGATAGAACGATGATAACTGGAATAAAAAAATTTTTAATCAAATTAATTAATTATAAACTGAAAAGTTTGATAAACTAAAAGCACATGCGAAAAGGTTTATTTACTTTATTAATGGTATTTTCCGGCCTATTTTTAGGGGGTTGTTCATTATCAAATCGAAAATCAGCAATTGAAATAAACAGCTACCCGGTAGCTAAAGTTTATATTGATGGTAAGGAAATGGGGTTAACTCCATATAGAAATAGAACCCTAAGCCCTGGTGAAATTGAAGTTAAATTAGTAACAAATGATCAAACGTGGACTAAAAAAGTTAAATTACAGAATAATATTAGTACTGTAATTGATTGGGAGTTTGGAGATTCTGAAGAAACTTCTGGTGGGTATATTTTATATTTAGAAAAAACTGGTGATAAAAAAAATGCCGGTTTAATGGTAAATACCAGCCCGAACAAATGTACGGTAACTATAGATAATGAAGTTAAAGGCCTATCCCCAATTAGAATTGCTGACATTGGTGAGGGTGATCGACATTTGACATTGAGTTTTCCGGAACATAAATCTTTGGATGTTTATATGAAATCGTTGAATGAATACCAATTGGTGGTTGATGCAACTCTGGCTGAGGACAAAGTTGAAGTAGCTCAAGAGACAATTGAAGAAGAAAATCCTGATTTAGTTTCAACTCCGGCGACAATTCAAATAAAAATTTTGGAGACAGAAACTGGTTGGTTGAGAGTAAGAGAGTCAAGTTCATCAGCAGCTAGAGAAGTTGCTAGAGTTAACCCAGGAGAAACATACCCAATGTTGGGAGAGAGCACTGATTGGTACAAAATTGATTTGGGCGATAATAAAAATGGTTGGATATCTTCTAGCTACGGCGAGAAAAGCGAATAAGGACAGTAAAAAAGATTAAAGCAAAACCAATAAAGACATAAACTTTTTGAGAACTATTGAGAGACAAAGAAATTATTCCCAAAACGAGACTGAAAAACCAATAAAGTAAGGCGATAGAGCGGCGACTCCAACCATTTTTAAGAAGTTGATGATGAAAGTGTTGACCATCGCCTAAATAAACAGGTTTATGTTGAATCAAACGGCGAAGAATGGTGTAGACAGCATCAATCATGGGAATAGCTAGAAGAAAAATAAGA
This sequence comes from uncultured Gammaproteobacteria bacterium, assembly GCA_964502305.1. Taxonomy (GTDB): domain Bacteria; phylum Patescibacteriota; class Microgenomatia; order UBA12405; family UBA12405; genus WARW01. Next base: position 6,328 of record CAZCWF010000002.1, read on the forward strand.
GTGGCTAATTTGGCTCCAGAAAGGATGGAAAGAACAGCTAGAAAAAAACCTGCTAAGCTTTTACCACTGTAGCCGGGCATAATGCTTTGAGGAAAAAAATTGAAAGGTAGAAAGCCAAGATAAGCACCACAAACAATGCCGGATAAAATAATGACAGGCCATTGAGTAATATCGGAAGAATATCGGAAACTAAGAATACCAATAAAAAAAGCAGCAATAGCGGTGAACCCAGGAAGTTGACCATCAACACCAGTAGCCCAACCAACAATGTTCATACACCAAACAATCCAAAAAACAGCCAAAATATCAGGAATAAGCCAAATTTGATGATTGCCGAAAAATTCAATATTTATTTTTAGAAAAGAAAGATCAATAACTCCACCAAAAGGATTGGAAAGAAAAGAGATACCAATTCCGGAAGCAACAATAATTAAAGCAATAAAAATGTTACTGAAAAGACGGAGTAAGGGACTAATATCTTTGAGGTCATCCCAAAGACCAATAATTAGAGCAACTAAGGCGGCCAGAAGGATTCCTATTAAATGTTTATCTAGGGGAATCATAATCAGGGCAGAAATTAGAACAGAGATAAAAATAGGAATTCCTCCGCCCCGAGGAACTGAAGAAATAGCAGTAGCATTGTGAGTTTTTTTATTTTTTTTAACAGGATCTTCGACCCAATTACGTTTAATAAAAAAATTTCTGACGACTGGAGTAATAATGAGAGAAATAACAAATGAGGTTAAGATAGCAATTAAAAATGTCCCCATAAAAATTTTAGGAAATAAGAAATACAACTCTGATTAGAGTAAAGGCAGAAAAGAAAGAAACCAATAACGAAGTAATCACGGAAAAACGAGAGAGAAGAGGTTGGTTTTTGAAAAAACTAACAGCAAAGAGGTTGTCAATAAAAAGAGCGACGATAGAAATGGTTGGGAGTAAAAAAAGATAGGAGGCGGTAGCTAATTGAGATTCCCCCCAAGGCAAGGAATAATAAAGAGGGACTTGGGGTGGAAGTTGAGTAAATTTCCAAGCTAAAAGACCAATTTGAATGACAATAAAAATTAAATTCCAACGTAAAAGTCGACTATTAACTTTTTGCTGCCAAAAATGGCCTAAATTAGATAAAGGTTGAACAATTAAATCAACGAAAGACATAAGTTACCTTTTTTGAAACATCAGGACAGAAGAGTCAAAGACCTGATCGAGTGAATAATAACGTTGTAAAATTGAATCAAGCTCAGGGAATGACCGGTTGTTCATAGGGTAATAAACCACAAATTTGGGTAAGTTGGCTTTAAAATCATTAATAGTTTCGCTAAACCCGTCAAAATCGACTATATGATAAGCCACAGTATAACGACCCACTGGTAATCTATCAGAAAGAGCATAGACATAAGGTTCATCACCCCAAACAAAAACATGGTCGTCAGGTCTGGTGTTATGGTTGATAATTTGAGAAATTAGCTCGTTAGTATAAACTCGTGGCCCAAAATATTGATAGTAAGAGTTATCTTTTTTGAGAGAATAAAAATTAAGATAATAACTTAAATTAGGATAGAAATAGAAATCATATTTTTTAACAATAAAGAAAATCGAGATAAAGCTAAGAATAACTAGAATTAGATTTTTGGTGGATTTAGAAAACAAAAAAGTAAGTGAAATAATAGCTGGAGGTAATACTTGGATTAAATAATGAGGATAAGGCCGAGTAGAAAGGAGAACGCCAAAAATGGTGGCAGCTAACCAAAAAAGGATAAAAGCGAATTGAGAAGTAATGACTTTTTTTGATTTGAGAAAAAATAATAAGCCCCAAGAAAGAAGAAGAATGATAAAACGATTGATTAATCCTCCACTACTAACTGAGGCTGTTTGAGTGCCAGTAGCCCAAGAAGAAAGATAAGAAAAATTTTGGAGTAAGGCTGAACTTAAAAATGGTAAAACAGCATCAAGTCGATAAAAATAGAAAAAGTAAATTAATATGGGGAGTAAAAATCCGATACCGAGTAAAAAGGCTTTAAAGAATAGCTGCCAAAAATTTTTTTTAAGTTGAGAAATATTATCAAGGAAAAGCCAAAGAATTAAAAAAGCAGCCTCGATAAAGACAGGAATTTTAATAGTAAAAGCTAGCCCGAGCAAAATACCAGAGATTAAATAGTCGATATGCTTTTTAGCATTAAGAAAAATATAAAAACCAAGAATGGTGGGCAAAAGCATAAAAATTTCAGCATTAGCAATATTACCTTCAATAAAAGGGATAGAAGCTAAAATGACAAAAATAAATGTGGCGAATTGGGATATTTTTGGTGAAGAAAAACGGAGACAAAGCTTATAAAAAAATAGAACTGTGGGGACCATAATTAATGAGAGTAAAAGTCGGAAACCAAAAACTGTCTGACCCAAAGCGGCTAAATAGTATAAAGTTGGAGGTTTGTTGTCATGGATTTGTTTATAGAGAATCAAACCCTTTCTAACCCCCTGGCCTAGAGTAAGGTAAATCCCCTCGTCGCCATACCAATAAGGTTCAAATAACGAAGGAAGGCGAAGAATAAAAAAAACAAAGAAAGTAAAAATCCAAAATTTATACTTGGATAAAAAATCAATCATTTAGTTAATGATAACCTAATTATTGGGTTTTTTGTTAGTAGTCTTGTATTCCAATTTTTTACCAATCAAAAGACGAGTGTGAGACTGAAGACCAGGAAGAACAGACATAGTTAAGGTAGCAATAGGCATAAATGGCCATTGAAGAATATTTTTGAGAATGTTGAAAAAGCCTTTTTTCTGGCGAGCAGGACGAAGTTTCCAATCAAGAACGATTAAGACAGTTAGGGGAATAAGACAGATAGTAAGGATAATATTGGAAATTTTAGGTAAATTGTAACCAAATGCAGTTTGGAAAAATTTTGGATTTAACAAAACAGGCAAAGAAGTTCCTAAAGTTAGGATAAACCAATTACTAGACCAAATAAAATGAGTTTGGAGTAATTTGAAGATACGTAAGCTTCTGGTAATAAAAGGGATTTCTTTGTGTTGACGAGATTGTTCTATAGCATAAGGAATATCGATGGCACCCCAGGCGTGACGGACACATTGACTGTAACGATTTTTAAGAGCAGAAAAATAATTTTTTCCATCCGGCGCATCAACAACAGTAGGAAGGAAAATTGGTTCAGCTAGGGCTTTACCGGCAGTAGCAAAAAAAGCTTGCAAAAAGATGTGCCAATCTTCAGGAATCATATCTGGATCCCAATAACCACTTTGATCAATAAGTTTGAAAGATGAAGAATAGCAAGAATAATTAAAAAATAAACCGTCGGGTTCTTGAATATTAGCGATATGAATAACATTACCTAAAACTCCGGTAATGCGGATTAAAGAAGGAACTTGATTGATATTATTATGCCAAAAGATAGGTGATTGCCAAAAACGCTGATAACGGGAAGGATTAGAAGCAAATTTGTAGGTTAGAGCAGAAAAGTATTTAGGATTAAATAAAGTATCAACATCACAACTAGTAAGAGTTAGATGATTAATATCAAATTTACCAGTATCAATAAAGTGTTGTTTAAAATACTGAGCAGCAAAACGTTCGTTACTATGTTTACCAGCAGTTTCGCCAGGAATATCTGGAGGATGTTCAGTAAAAATTAAATCACCAAAAATACTTTTATATTTTTTTGAAAAATGTTCAATGGTTCTTTGGTTGTTTTCAGCACCAGCCCTAGCTTCTTGACCTAAAACAATGTGGATTTTTTTAAGATCGATGTCAGTTTGGGCAGCTAAACTACCGATGGCCATTTCGATAACTTCAACAGGTTCTTTGTAAGAAGAAATGATAATAACGTGGTGAATTTGATTGTACTTTAACCAAGAGGCACGAAAATCTTGTTGAAATAAATTTTTCCAATCGATTTTTTCAGATTTCTGAATCTTAAAATAACCAATAATGGCAAGAATAGCGGATTTAAAAGATTGATAAAGCCAATATAAAAGGAAGGCAATAACGAAATAAGCCACAGCTTTTGGGACAAAAATAGCCCCCCAAATTGGGAATAAAATTGTCATCCAAGCAAAAAATCCAGGGATCATTTCCCAGAGACGATATTTTTTAGTGCTTTTATCGACCATAAATTCAAAAGATATTATACCAAGTTAGAACCAGTTTGAGATAAAATGATTTAATGGGGTTAAGGGAAGACATTAATAAAACAATTGAATATGCGGCTAAATTTGATTGTTGGTTAGATAAAAGTGAAATTAAAGAAAGACTGTTATCGTCAAAATTTTATAAAACTAGTGAAATAAATACTGTTTTGAAAACAATAAAACGAGAAAATAAAGAAAATAAATGGTTTGAAGAAAAAATAGGTAAAGCGAGAAAATTGGCTAAAGAACTTGAAAAGAAATTCAGTGATATTTTGTTTGTAGGAGCATCCGGGTCAGTAGCTTCGAGTCATCCAAAGATAACAGACGATATTGATATTTTGATAATAACTAAAACAAATAAATTATGGAAGAACAGATTAAATTTAAGATGGTGGATTTTTAAAAATAAAATCCCCCACCGAAAATATGGGGAACAGGGAAAAAGAGATGATTTTTGCTTTAATTTATGGTTGGATGAAACCAGTTTGTATCTACCAAAAGAAAAACAAAATTTAAAAAATGCCGTTGACTTGATTTTGTTAAAACCATTAGTTAATAAAAGTCAAACTTATGAAAAGTTTATTTTAGCTAACGATTGGGCTAAAAAGTGGATAAAAACACCATATATGAATAAAATAAAAGATTCAAGATTTATGATTCAAGATTCAAAAATAAAACAAAATATTTTCGAGAGATTTATGAATTATTTCTATTTTTGGCCACAATACATTTATATGAAACGAAATCGGGTTCAAAAAACAGTTGGTTTACATCAGGCTTTTTTCCATTCACAAATGGTAAAATGAGCCAATGAAATTGTGGATGAAAATTTTAATGTTGGTGGCAGCATTTGGAATATTATATGTGTCTTTTGCTAGAGCAGGATTAGATGAGGTAACTAATGATGAAAAATATGATAGATTACGTAAAATTAACATTTCTTATCAAGACGAGAGGATGGGGCAGTTAAAATGTTATCGATTACCAGAAAGTAACACTTTACCTGATAGCCCGTTTTATTTTTTGAAAAGTTTCAGAGATGATTTATGGATTAAATTTAGCCGAAACTTAATAGATAAAACTAGAATTGTGGCTTTGATGGCAGATAAAAAGGCTTATGAAGCAATTACTTTATATGATGAAGGGGAGATTGAATTGGCTAAAGAAATATTGATAATAGCAAAAGATCGGCTTGATTTATCAAGAGAACTAGCAAATCAAATAAACCAAAAAACACCCGAGATAGACCAATTAAAGAGAAGAATTGTGGAAGCAGAAGATTTTCATAATTATATTGAAAAAGAAATTAGTTTAGGAAATAAAATATTAAGGTGTAATGAATAAAAAGGACAAGAAAAACAAAAAAATCTGGATTTGGGTGATGATATTGGGGTTGGTGGTGGTTGGGGTAGCGGCAACAATTGTCTATATAACTTTTAATGTGCCCAACCCAAAACAATTATCTAGTGGTGACTATCCTGAGTCTTCTCAGGTTTTTGATCGAAATGGCAAGTTACTTTACGAATTTTATGCAGATAAAAGGCGAGTTTCAGTATCACTAGATGAAGTTCCAGAAAATTTAAAGAAAGCAACTTTAGCTATAGAAGATGCTAATTTCTATAAACACGGAGGGTTTGATGTTAGAGGATTATTAAGAGGTTTATATAGAACAATTATTGAAAAAAGACTTCAAGGAGGGTCAACTTTAACTCAACAATTAGTTAAAAATGCGTTATTAACTCCAGAGAGAACTATTTCACGAAAAATTAAAGAGGCGATCTTGACGATAGCAACAGAAGTGATGTATTCCAAAGACCAAATTTTAGAAATGTACTTTAACCAAACACCTTATGGAGGAACATTATGGGGGGTTCAAGCGGCAGCAAAGGGGATTTTTAATAAAGATGTAAAGGATTTAGATTTAGCTGAATCGGCATTGATTGCAGGTTTACCTGCATCCCCTACCAAATATTCACCTTTTTCTTATCCGGAAGCAGCTAAAAATAGACAAACGATGGTGTTGAATAGAATGCTGGAATTAGAAATGATTAGTCAGGAAGAATATGAAAAGGCAACTAATGAAGAATTGAATTATTACGTTAGCAAAGTTGGAATTGAAGCTCCACATTTTGTGTTTTATGTAAAAGAGTTATTAACAGAGAAATACGGAATCCAAAAATTAACTGAAGGTGGATTAAAAATTACTACAAGTTTAGATTTAGATGTCCAAAAAATGGCCGAAGCGACTGTATCAGCAGAAATCGAAAAATTAGATGGATATAAAGTAACTAATGGGGCAGCAATGATAACTGATCCAAAATCAGGAGAAGTGTTAGCAATGGTGGGGTCAATTGATTATTTTTCAGACCAAATTGATGGAAAATATAATGTAACAACAGCGCTAAGACAACCAGGATCGTCAATTAAACCAATTAATTACGCTGTAGGGATAGAAACAGGGAAAATTACAGCAGCTTCGGTATTGGATGATAATCCAACTTGCTTTGGTCAAGTAAATCAAAAAAATTATTGCCCAACAAATTATGGTGGAGCTTATCATGGGTTGCAGACAATTAGAACATCTTTGGCTAACTCGTTTAATATTGCCGCCGTTAAAGTTTTAAAACTTAATGGTTTGGAAACTTTTGTAGCCTCGGCATCAGCGATGGGGTTAAACACTTTTAAGAATGCATCAGATTATGGATTATCACTAACTTTGGGGGGTGGTGAAGTAACTATGGCTGATATGACGGTAGCTTATGGAGTTTTAGCGAATATGGGAATAAAACAGGATTTGAATCCGATATTAAAAGTGGAAGATAAAAATGGAGAAATTTTGGAAGAATATGGTTATATGGCTGGGCCAAGAGTGCTTTCTCGAGAAACTGGGTTTATTATCCAGCAAATATTATCGGATGACGGAGCAAGAAGTTTAGTTTTTGGTCGAGGGTCAAAACTTAATATTAAAAATCATCCTGAAGTAGCAGTGAAAACTGGAACAACTAATGATATGCGGGATAACTGGACTATTGGTTACACTCAAGATTATGTAGTAGTAACTTGGGTGGGAAATAACGACAATTCAAAAATGGGAGGACTGGTTTCGGGGACTACAGGGGCAGCCCCGATTTGGAATGGGATCATGACACAATTATTGGTCGATAAAGAAATTAAACAGCCAACTAGACCGGCAGGAATTGTAGGTATGTATGTGTGTAATTTAACGGGGTTAGCGGTACCAGATGAAGGTTGTGAATCTCATTATGAATATTTTAAAAAAGAATTTTTACCAGCTAAACAAGGAGGTTTAAGAGAGAATGTATTAATAAATAAGGATACGGGGAGGGTTGTGGTTAAAGGAGAAGAAGCTCCAAATGCTGAATGGCAAGAACATACAGTGGTAACAGATGTCACTGGAGTAAAAATTTGTCTGGACTGCCCATCAATAAATGGTGATGAAGCCGGAAACACAACTAAGCCGGCAGCAATAATTAATTGATGACTTGGCTAGAAAAAATAATCAGTTTGTTAATATCCATAGGAAAGCCAATTGTTTGGTTGATAAAAGGGATATTATTTTTGGTTAAAAAAATAACCAAAATAAAAATTAGGATTAAATTTCCTAAAACGAAATTAAAAAAATCTAAAAAAATACGTCTAAAAAAGGCAAAAAAGAAGATTAGGATTAGGTGGGGTTTGATTTTAATTTTGATTATTTTAGTAGGATTAAGTTGGACTGGTTGGTGGTTTTACAAAACAATTTGGAAGACATTACCGGATATTAACTTGATTTATAATCCGCCACAATTATCAACAATAATTACAGATAGGAATGGAAAAGTTTTGTACAAATTTTATCAGGATGAAAACCGAACTTGGGTGCCGCTTGAAGGAATTTCAGAAGATTTGAAAGAAGCAACTATATCAATTGAGGATAAAAATTTTTATCAACACCGGGGTTTATCAATAAAGGGACTACTAACAGCATTGGTTTATAACTTTAAGAAAGACGGCGAAGATAAACCAAGGGGTGGTTCAACAATTACTCAACAATTGGTAAAGAACGTGTTTTTAACCAACGAAAAAACATTGATAAGAAAAATCAAGGAGGCAGTTCTAACGTTAATGATTGAACAAAAATTAACTAAAAATGAAATTTTGGAAAGGTATTTAAACCAAGTATCTTATGGTGGTGAGGCTTATGGAGTGGCCGAAGCATCATGGAAATATTTTGGAAAAGAGGTGAGTGAATTAAATACTATTGAAGCAGCTTATTTGGCGGGGTTGCCGGCGGCCCCGAGTTCATATTCCCCTTACGGGAACAACCCTGATTTAGGGTTGATTAGAGCCAAACACGTAATCGAAGAAATGGTATCAAACGGTTATTTATCAGCAGAAGAGGCAGAAAATTGGTTAAATCAAAAAATTAATATTAAAAGTAATTACAAAGAAATTAAGTCACCACATTTTGTGTTTATGGTTAAACAATGGTTGGAAGAAAAGTATGGCTTTACTAATTTAGAAAAACAAGGATTGACGATTAAAACAACTTTGGATTTAAATACTCAGCAAAAAATAGAAAAAATAGTCGCAGAGGAAGTTAATAAAATTGGGAGGTTGAATATTAGTAATGGAGCAGCATTGGTAATTGGAGTAAAAAAAGGAGATATTTTGGCTATGGTAGGATCAAAAGATTATAATGCGACCGATATTGATGGAAAGTTTAATGTGACAACAGCTTTAAGACAACCAGGGTCATCAATTAAACCAATTAATTACTTGTTGGCGTTGGAAAATGGTTATAGTTTGGCCTCAACAATTGACGATTCCCTTATTACCTACCAAATAAAAGGACAAAAACCTTATAGCCCACAAAACTATAATGGGAAATATATGGGAAAAGTAACTCTAAGGACAGCCTTGGCGTCATCTTTGAATATACCGTCAGTCAAATTACTGGAGAAAAATGGAGTAAATAATATGATTGATTTGGCGGAGAAAATGGGGATAACGACATGGGATGATAGAAGTCGATTTGGTTTATCACTGGCATTGGGGGCGGGTGAAGTAAAAATGACTGAATTAGCTCAAGCTTACAGTATATTTGCTAATTTGGGAGATAAAGTGGAAATTAACCCAATTTTGGAAATAAGAAATTATTTAGGGGAAATAATTTATGAAAAAGAAAATATAGAAAATAAAGTAATGGAACCAGAATATGCTTATATGATAAATGATGTCTTGAGTGATAATCAAGCAAGATCACCTATTTTTGGGTTAAATTCAAAATTAGTGATTAAAAATAAAACAGTAGCGGTTAAAACTGGAACAACAAATAGTTTGAAGGATAATTGGACTATAGGTTGGACACCAACTTATTTAGTGGCAACTTGGGTAGGAAATAATGATAGTCAACCAATGAGTTGGGTAGCTTCGGGAGTAACTGGAGCGACACCAATTTGGAATGGTATTATGAGTGACTTATTGAAAGATAAAGAGAATGAAACATGGGAAATACCTAATGGATTGGTAAAGAAAAACATCTGTGGGAAAGACGAATGGATAATAAACGGAAGTGAAATTAAAGTAAATTGTTTAACAACCCCAACAGCTACTGAAAATTAATTTGAGAAACTGAATACCAATACAGAAGATTAACTAGTTGTGATAGATCGTTTTTAATTTGGTCAAGAGAAGAAACCCCTGGAGCAGAAACTAAAATTAAAAGTTGGCTACTAGGTAGTCTAATTAGATTTTTATAGGTAATATATGGAGATTGAATAATTTCTTCTTGAAAAGATAACCCTTGAGGAAGATTAAGATTAATAAAACTGGATTGAGAGGCTTCAATTGGTAAAAGAGATTGAATTTCAGTTTCTGGAGAAATGTTGGCAGAGTTAAAACTAAAAACTGTTTTTTGGGTGGGGGTAATAAAGCTACTAGAGACAGACCAATTTTTATTTTCAAGAAAATTTTTAAGTTCGGCATCAGAAGTAGAAGAGGAAGAAGTAGATTTGGTTTTTAAATTAATTTGAGGTAGATGAAAGTTAAAGTTAGAGGGGAAATTAAACGAGTGAGGAGATTTGGTGTAATCCTGAATTGAACGAAAGCTCCAAAAAATAAAACTAAGACCAACGGTTAATCCAAGAGAGATTAAAACAAGACGGCGCTTACTTTTAAGGCGTCTGGCGGCAACAACTTCATCCGACTCTTTGGTGATTTCAAAATCTTCTAAAAGATTTTTGTTAAGTTTTTTGGTTTTTTCGGGCTTAGGAAGCATATTTTAAGATTCATGAATAAAAATTAATCTTTAATATTTTTAAGAGTTAATAAACCGGTTTTGGCCCCAAGGTTAGAGACAACAGAAGCGGAATTTTTAATTCCCCAAAATAATGCATCTTTAATTGATTTTTTATAAATGAGAGCGG
>CAZCWF010000002.1:16914-20331 GCA_964502305.1 uncultured Gammaproteobacteria bacterium
GTAACAAAAGCGGAACCAAAGGAATCACCAGCACCAGTTTCATCGACTGGTTTAGTATTGATAATAGGAGAATAGAATTGCTGGTCGGGAGCAAAAACATAAGCTCCATGACGACCATTAGTAATGGCAATTAAGGGAATTTCTGATTTTTTAATAAGGGCAGAAAAATCGGTTTGATCAAATTCAGAATCAAAAAGAGTTTCGGATTCTTCTTTGTTTAAAAGAAGGAAATCGACTAATTTGGCTAAATTTAATAAACGACGGCGAGAGCTAAGTTCACGTTTACCAGGATTTAGGGCAATTTTAATATTATTTTCTTTGGCAAAGCCAATGATTTTTTCCAATAAATCAAGATTGCCTTCTAAAGAAGTAATGTAAAACCATTTAGTGTTTTTAATTTTTGACCAAGTGAGATGACGAGATTCAAGACGAGTGTCTCCCCTGTTGGTAAGGATAGAACGGCCGCCATCTTTATCAATTAAAACAACAGAGAAATCGGTGGTAGCAGTTTTTTTTGAACAAATAAATTGTTCCCCTACTTGGTTCTTTTTTAAGCCATCAAAAATAAAATGGTTGAGGTAACTTTGACCCAAAAGAGAGATACAGGCAGATTTTAGACCAAGACGAGAAAAGGCAACAGAGGAATTGGTAGCTCCCCCACCACTGCAAATTAAGCTCTGACTCATTTCATTTTTTGATGAGGGTTTGAGACCTAAAACATCGGGGGTGGAAATAAAATCTTTGGATTTAACAAAAATATCAACAGTAGCGGCACCAATAGAAATTACATCAAACATGAGAATTTATCTTTAATAACTTGTTTCAAATCATCAATGACTGGATTTAAAATTTCATAAATTTTTTCAGTTTGATTGACAGACAAAGAATTTTTGAGAGATTTAATAAATGAAAGACGAAGGTCGGTGTTGATATTTATTTTGACAATGCCGTATTGAAGTGATGATTTGACTTGGTCGGTAGGAATACCAGAACCACCATGGAGAGTAAAAAATTGGTCGGGTAAAAGAACATTAATTTTTTGGAGTAGTTCTAAATTGATTTTTTCGGGTAATTTTTGACTAACACCGTGGAGATTTCCAATGGAAACAGCCAATAAATCAGCATGAGTTTGATTAATAAATTCTAAAGCCTGATTGGGATTAGTAAAACTATCGGGAGAAACCTGACTGTCGACTAATTCGATATGATTAAATTCAGCTTCAATTAAACAGTCTGGAAGTTGGGATTTTATTTGAGAAATAAATTGAGTGGTTTGAATTAAATTGGTTTGATAGTCCAGTTTGGAACCATCGAAATGGACCATATCAAAACCAAGTTTAAGTAAGTTAGAGAGTCGGCTAGGATCTTGGCCGTGATCCATATTTAAATAAATTGGCAAACCCTCAAGTTGAGATTTTTTGACCAATAAAAATAATTTTTCGGCTTGGATAAATTTATCTTCGCCGGCAGAAAGCTGGACGATGCAGGGTTTTTGAATTTCTTGGACAACTGATTCAACGGCTTGATAAATTTCAAAAGAATCAATGTTGAAAGCCGGAATGGCGGTGTGATTGGTCTTAGATTCGATTAAAACTTGACGAAGGTTTTTCATTTTAGTTTTTTGGCAGCAGTAATTAAATCTTTAACTCCAAGGCCATAATTGTCATACAGTTGCTGGTAATCTTTGGCAGATTGGCCAAATTGATTATTAACAGCCAGATGAATAAATTTAGGATGAATTTTATTAATAGTCAAATGAGAAATAACCATTTGGCCAAGGCCGCCATTTTGTTGGTGATCTTCAAGACAAATTAAGCGACCGGTTTTTTTAACACTTTTAGCAATGGTAGAAAAATCAAAAGGTTTAACAGAAGAGCAGTTAATAATTTCTAAAGAAATATTGGGTTTAGTTAAATTAAGTTGTTGCTGAGCCAAAATAGCCTGATGGAGAATCGGACCATAGCCAATGACAGTAATATCTTTACCCTTTTTGATGATTTGAGATTTGCCGATAGTAAAGGAATTTTTAGCGTTGATAATAACCGGAGTATCGGGACGAACCAAACGAAGATAAGCCGGGTGGCGACTCCTACTGAGAACAGTGGTGATTTTTTGAGTTTCGGGGGCATCAATAGGAGCAAAGACTTCCATATTGGGTAGAGCTGACATTAGAGCAATATCTTCGAGCATTTGGTGAGTAGCCCCTAAATCACCGGTCATTAAACCAGCATGAGAACCAACAATTTTGACATTTAAATTGTTGTAACAAATAGATTGGCGAATAACTGCCCAATTAATAGCGGGGGAAAAACAGGCAAAAGAACACAAAAAAACGGTTTTGCCAGTTTTAGCCAGACCGGCGGCAATAGCGGCAGCATTAGATTCGGCAATACCAGATTCAACAAAACGTTTGGGGTATTTTTGGGCAAATTTTTGGAGATGCAAAGATGACTTTAAATCCATACTGACGACATAAAGGTTAGGATTGGATTTGGCTAACTTAAAAATAGTTTCACCAAAAGAACGGCGGATTGATTGATTATCGGTTGAGTTCATCTTTGGCTTTGAGGTAAGAAACTTCATCTAAATTTTTAACGTCGTGATATTTAAAATTGTTTTCCATAAAGGAAATTCCTTTGCCAAGGGTGGTTTTAGCAATAATACATATTGGATAATCGGAGCTGTTTTTTGATTGTTTTAAAATTTTGGTGAGTTGGTTAAGATTATGACCATCAACAGTAAAAACAGTCCAACCAAACTGGATATATTTAGCAGCCAGATTTTTGAGAGGCATAATTTGGTCGGTAGTGCCGTCAATTTGAAGACCATTACAATCGACAATATTAATTAAATTACCCAGTTTATATTTGCTGGCAAACATAGCAGCTTCCCAAATTTGGCCTTCTTGGTGTTCCCCATCGCTAGTAAGACAAACAGTAGTGTGTTTAGGGTCGCCTAAAGCCAGGCCGGCGGCAAAAGAAAGACCTTGACCAAGAGATCCGGAAGAATATTCCACTCCAGGAGCACCAGAATAGATATGACCCTGAAGGTTTGAACCAAAAGAAGTGTAGCTAGACAATTTACTTTTGGGAAAGAAATTCCTGCAACTGAAGAGGATAAAATAAAAAGTAATTTTACTGGACCTACTTTACATGATTTATATTATGGAAGAACTGTAAATGGAAATAATATTCCTGGTTATAAGGGAAAACCATATGCAGTAATATCATTTGTAAATAATCCATCCCAAGCACAAATTATTTTACTAAAAAGTAAAACAAGAAGTTTTGATGATATAATAAAAACTATAAAAAATCCTTATAATTCAAAAGAACCTGTTTCTGCAAGTAAACTTATAAAACAAAGAGATCCAGATATTCATGCTTTTACTGATACACTATTTAGTGGCAGTCAAAT
>CAZCWF010000003.1:0-967 GCA_964502305.1 uncultured Gammaproteobacteria bacterium
TACCATCAAAGAGCCGTCTGTCCTTCCTTCTAGAATTCCAAATCTTTTACTTAATGGTGCTGACGGTATCGCTGTCGGTATGGCCACTAGAATTCCACCTCACAACCTCAAAGAAATTTGTAGTGGTATTGATATTGTTTTAGATAAAAGTCATCTCGAAAAAATCGAATCTGAAATTGAAATCAACAATCTTATTGCTCCACCAAAGAATACCCAAGATATGGTTTTACGCCCTGTCTACGAACTAGAAAAGCAACAATTTAATTTTGAAACTAATGCTAACATTGAAGACTTAACCAAAGTAATTCAGGGACCAGATTTCCCAACCTATGGTGAAATTTATGGAAAGACCGGAATTATGGAGATGTACAGTACCGGTCGAGGAAAATTTGCTGTTCGAGGTAAAACTGCTATTGAAGAAACTAAATCGGGAAAAATCAGAATCATCATTACTGAACTACCTTATCAAGTTAACAAAGCGGAATTTGTCAAAAAAATTGCTGATCTTGTCCGTGATAAAAAAATCATTGGCATTTCTGATCTCCGAGATGAATCTGATCGTCATGGAATTCGAGTCGTCGTTGAAATCAAGAAAAACGGCCGACCAAAATCAGTCCTTAACAAATTATTTAAATACACGCCTCTTCAATCTTCGTATTCCGCCAACATGTTATCTTTGGTTAACAGTGTTCCACAAACCCTTAACTTACGCCAAATGTTACTTCTTTTTGTCCGTCACCGAGAAACTATTATCCGCCGTCGAACCATTTTTGATCTTAAAGGCGCCATGATGCGAGCCCACATTCTTGAAGGTCTCAAAAAAGCTCTCGACTTTATTGATGAAGTTATTAAAACCATTCGATCCACCAAACCAGACGAAGATTCTAAAACCAAACTTATGGACAAATTTGGTTTTACTGATCTTCAAGCTCAGGCCATTTTAGATATGCAACTCAAAAAGCTCTCT
>CAZCWF010000003.1:977-18955 GCA_964502305.1 uncultured Gammaproteobacteria bacterium
GGCTTGGAACGTCAAAAACTTGATGAAGAATATTCTCAAGTTCAAGAGGTTATCTCCCAATTAACCAGTATTATCACCATCCCAGAAAAAATGATTGGTGTTCTAAAAACAGAAAACAAGGAAATTTCAGAAAAATATGGCGATAATCGTCGAACAAAAATTTATGTCCGAGGTCTTGAAGATTTCAGTGAGGAAGACCTTATCCCTAACGAATCAGTCCTCGTTGCCTTAACAAAAACAGGTTATATCAAACGTGTTCCCAAAGAAACCTACCATACTCAAAAACGTGGTGGGATCGGGGTTGTTGGCATGGCCACCAAACAGGAAGATGAAATCGAATGTATGCTTTCTGTTGATACTCATGACGATTTGCTCTTCTTTACTAATCGAGGTCGAGTCTTTAAAACCAAAGTTTGGGATATCCAAGAAGGCACCCGCCAAGCCAAAGGCCAAGCGGTTGTCAATTTAATTAATATCCTCCAGGGTGAAAACGTTCATATAGTTTTACCGATAGGTAAGGGGAGTAACTCCAAATATATCTTATTAGCTACCAAAAAAGGTGTCATCAAAAAAACTTCGATCGATAAGTTCAAAAACATTCGCCAAAGTGGTTTAGCTGCCATTAAACTTGATGAAGGGGATCAACTCTCCTGGGCCAAACTCACTGACGGTAACAGTCAAATATTTTTAGTTACCCAAAATGGTAAATGTATTCGCTTTAACGAAGCCGACACTCGTCCAATGGGTCGACACACTCGTGGTGTTCGCGGTATCCTTCTCAAAGGTGAAGATTCCATGGTAAGTATGGATATCGTCCCTCAATCAATTGAAAAAACTACCGATAAAACCAAAGATAAACCCTTCCGGCATTTATTAGTCGTCACTGAAAATGGTGTTGGTAAACGAACCGATGTTTATCTCTATCCACTTCAAAAACGTGGTGGTATTGGTGTTAAGGTTGCTAATTTAACTTCTAAAACTGGTAATATCGCCGCTGCACAAGTGGTTTCTGAGACCGACGATCAGGTCATTTTAGTCTCCAAAAAGGCTGTCACTATCAAATTACCCCTTAAAAATATCCCAACCCTCAGCCGTAATACCAAAGGTGTTATTTTAATGAGATTTAAAACCGGCGAAGATAAACTTACGGCCATGACAGTTCTAGAAAAAGCTGAAACTACTGACGAAAACATCAAGAAACCATCAGAAGATAAGCCAGAGAAAAAATAATTTATATTTAAAAATTATTTTTTACGGGAATTGTCTGATATTATAGGAGATACATCTTTAATAAGTATCAAATAGCAGAGTAGGGAAGTGGTTGCTAATTAACTAACTATTTTTAGTTTACCCCTAATTTAGGGTAAAAAATAGTTGTCAAGTCAACTAAAACCTTGAGTAAACAACCTTTTGTCCAATTTCTAGTAAAACATCGCTACTATAGGTCATTTATTATAAAAATAAGATAGGGGAGAGGTACTAAAAATTTTTTAGCTAATTATTCCCCACATGGAACTTTTCATGGACTTCTCTTAGCCGAGCATCAGTTACATGAGTATAAATCTGAGTCGTCGCAATATTTTTGTGACCCAACAATTCCTGAACCGATCGTAAGTCAGCTCCTCTTTGCAAAAGATCAGTTGCCATCGAATGTCTTAATGTGTGGGGAGTTGCTGCTACTGGCAAATTAGCTTGCCTTACATACTTCTTAACTAACCTCTGAACTGACCTAGCAGTTAGCCTTGTCTCTTCATCTAATAATCCAATTTCTTCCTTTGGTCTCAAATCTCTTATAAATAACGGTTTGTAATGATCCATTCGGCTTTTTATATATTTATCTATCCATTCAGCTGCATGTTTAGTAATAAACACTACTCGGGATCGACCACCTTTTCCAATTACCCCAAATTCTCGGGTTTTTAAATTTATCTGTTCCCTATTTAAAGAAACTAATTCCGACACCCGTAAGCCTGTCGAAAACAACAATTCCAAAATAGATCTATCTCGTAGTCCATTTTTTGCTGAATTTAATGGTTGATTTAATAATCTAGTCATTTGTTCTTCAGTCAAAAATTTTAAAGAATGATCCTTTACTTTAGGGACATCTAATTTTTCTGGTTGAAGCACGTCCATATCATTTTTAACCAACCACTTTAAAAACGATCTCAATGAGATAACATAATATCCCTGAGTTACCAGTTTCATCTCTCGATCATTTGTTCCTTTCTGTCTTGATAAAAACAATCTAAATTCTCTTATATTATCTGTCGTTAAATCATCAACTGTTGGTTTTTCTATTTTTTTATTTTCAATTAGAAAGTCTAATAAAACACTTAAATAATGTTCATAGTTTCTAACTGTTAACCTTGAACAATTCCTTTCAATTTCTAAATGTTCCAAAAATCGTCTTTCCAATGTCTTTAAATCTTTTTCCATACTTTCATCTTACCACGTCTAAAAATAGAATATTATTCATTATTTTGATGATAAACTAATCATCTTTTTTTAAAACGTTAATTCTAGGGCCTTTGGTGATGTCTTAGGTTCAAATATCCTATCTTTAGGTATAAATTACAACGAGACCATAAATTTAGTCTCTAAAAACACCTACAACAATACCAATTATTTATAAGTAACCAATAAATATAAATAAATAAAAGCGACTACCCCATTTTAAGTTCAAGTCTGGGTCAGGGGAGTTGAACAACCAGGTAAGGGGAGTCAAGCCCCAAATTTGAACCTAAAGAGGAGAAAATAACCGGCATCAATCTGTCAGAGAATTATCATCATTTTTTGAACCTAAATTAACTAAGAAAATTCATTTTTTATTATTTAGACATTAGAAATTAGATTTTAGAAATTTTCTTTTGCTACCACTCCCCTCCGTTCAAAATTTAAATAGAGTCGTAAAAGATACATTGTGCGACGTACTATTTTAACTCACCCACCACTAGGAGATAGCAGTCTTTTTTTTCACTGACACTCACCTTATTTCTTTTAGATATTAGGAATTAGACCTTAGAAATTTCTCAATATTAGCCCCTCTCACTCCCTTCTAACCCCTCCCTAGTGTGTACACTTTGATATAGTTATTGAACCTAAAGTTTTCCACAGAGACTATATCACACTATATCACTTCTCTACCCGTGAAAATTATAGGATATATCGTGAAAAATATTATAGGTCATATATTATAGGACACTTCCCTACTTCACCCAGATCCATTAAAAAATTTTCAAAATTTAAATCTATTTAAACCTAAACAAACCTTCTTCAACTCAGTTTATCTCTTAAAAAATATCTACGACTTACCATCTACAACCTAAAAACTAACTACCCCAGCCTCCCCTATTTTCAACCTAAAATATGCAATTTATACCTAACCTACCGATAATTTTAATATAAAGTCGCCCTTTTTAAGGAAGATGTCCGCAGGACAGAGGGTTTGCTTCTTATTCTATAAACCCGCCTACCTGAATATCCCAAAGTTCCTTATAAACTCCATCCTTCTTTTTAATCAATTCCTTATGAGTACCATCTTCTACAATTTGGCCCTTATTTAATACCACAATTCTATCTACCTTTTTAATCGTCGATAATCTGTGAGCAATCACAATTACAGTTTTATCTTTTGTCAAAGCATCTAAAGATTCTTGGATATACTTTTCTGATTCCGAATCCAAACTCGAAGTCGCTTCATCCAAAATCAATATTGGTGAGTTTCTTAAAATCGCTCTAGCGATAGCTACCCTCTGTCTCTCCCCTCCGGATAATTTTATTCCTCGTTCTCCCACATAAGTCCCATAGCCTTTGGCTAATTTACTTACAAATTCATCACAATGAGCCAATTTAGATGCTTCTATTACTTCTTCATCTGTCGCTTCAAACCAACCATACCGAATATTCTCCATCAAACTCCGGTGAAATAATATTGGATCCTGAGGTACCAAACTTATCTGATCTCTCAAACTGTCCTGAGTTACCCTACTAATATCTTGTCCATCTATTAATATTTTTCCTTTACGAATATCATGTAACCTTAATAATAATTTAACCAAAGTCGATTTACCTGAACCAGATAAACCCACCAAAGCCACGGTTTGACTTGGTTCAATTTCCAAATCAAAATGACCAATCACATTTTCTCCACCCTCATAACCAAAATCAACTTTATCAAATTTTATTCTTCCCAAATGGACTTCCAAATCAGTGGCTCCAGGTTGATCAACTATTTCATGTGGAGTGTCTAAAATTATTGTCATTTCCTCAGCCTCAGCCAAATGCTCGTAAATTCTAGTTATCACCCGACCAAAATCCCAAACCATCATAATCACTGAAATAATATATGATTGAATCAATACAAAATCACCTACAGTCAAAACCCCCCTTAACCACAATTTAATCGCAAAATAAAAAATACCTACCTCTAAGCTTATTAGTAAAAACGATTGTAATGCATGAAATTTAGCACTTAAGTTCCAACTAAACCAACGTATCTTATGTAAGATATCAGCCAAATTAGCAAATCCATCAGATTCTTTTTTATACCCATCAAACAACTTAATATTAGTGTTATTTGTCACCGTATCTGCCAAAAAACTACTAGTATCTGTCTCCGCCTTACTTCTCTGAATATCAAACTTAATTTTATATTTTGTAAAAATCCAATTAATTAACAAGAACACAAATGTCCAAACCAGCATCCCTAAACCTAAAAATAAATTAACCCGACCTAAAACTATAGTAATAACAGCAATTGTTACGGTTGACGGTAACAATTCAAAAAATAGTTGATCCACCAAAACTTCAAATGAAGATACAAAGCTTTTTATTCTTTTAACTGTTGAACCTGTAAAATTATTGGAAAAATAAGCGTAAGAATGTTGGTGTAGATAATCAAAACACTTTTTACTCAAATCTCGCATACTTACTGATTCCCAAAAATTAATCACAAAATCCCCCAACCTCCAAAATATCCATCTAGTTAAACTTAATAAACCAATAATTCCCAAAGTCGCAAACAATCCTTTTGCTAATGATTCTTTAGACTGATCAGACGACAAATCATTAAAAAATTGTTTAAAATAAATCGGAATTATCGAATCAACTATATTAGCAATAATAATTGCCGACACAGCTACCCCCAAAGTAATCTTATGATTACGTCCAATCTGCCAATAATATTTAAGAGTTTTTTTAGTGTTATCTTTCATTTTCGCAAGATTAATTATAACCTATTTTTGGATTATTCTTTGATATAATTAACTCCATGACACCAACTATTGAAAACATTTACAATCTCGCTAAATCCAATATCAAAAAAATTGTTTTACCCGAAACCAACGATACTAGAATTCAAGAAGCTGCCAAAATTGTTACCGACCAAAAAATAGCCGAAGTAATCCTTGTTAGCTCAGAATATATTTCTCAAAACCAAAATCTCTATCAAGATTTTTCTCAACAACTTTTTGAATTGCGTCAAGCCAAAGGTATGACCCTAGACGAAGCTCAAAAATTAATGCTTAATCCACTTTACTTTGGTACTATGATGGTTAAAACCGGCCTAGCTGATGGTTTAGTCGCCGGAGCTACCACCACTACCCAAGAAACATTTCGACCCGCTCTCCAAATAGTCAAAGCCAAACCCGGACAAACTATTGTCTCTAGCTTTTTTATTATGGAATCACCTAACAAAAATTTTGGTCAAGATGGTGTCTTTATCTTTGCTGACTGCGGTCTGAATGTTAACCCTGATGCTGACCAATTAGCTCAAATCGCTATCCAATCAGCCGATTCTTTTTCTCGTCTTGTTGGGGGACAACCAAAAATTGCTATGCTTTCCTACTCTACTGACGGCAGTGGTGCCGGAGAATCTGTTGACAAAGTCAGAAAAGCTACTCAAATCGTCAAAGAAATTAATCCTCAACTAATTATTGAAGGTGAAACTCAAGTTGACGCCGCTATTGTTCCTGAAGTTTCTCTCAAAAAGAATCCTAACAGTTCCATCAAAGGCCAATCGAATATTCTAATCTTTCCTAATCTTGACGCTGGCAATATTGGTTATAAACTAGTTGAACGTCTTGGTTTAGCTCACGCTTTTGGTCCTATCACCCAGGGAATCGCCAAACCAATCAATGACTTATCCCGTGGTTGTAATGTTGAAGATATTGCCACTACTATCGCTATCACTAGTGTTCAAGCTCAAATTTAACGCCAATTAGTTGTCATCAATATCCCTACTATAATTGCCACTGCAATCCAGGAAAAAACTATTGCATTTTTTCTAAACAATCTATCTCGCAAATCAAGTTGAATTAAGCCAGAAATTACATAAACTGCCGCCACTAAATAAATCGATCCCTTAAATATTCCCACCGGCCAAAAAGACATCACTAACCCAAACTGAGACATTAAAAACGATGGCGCCAATACATAAGTCCAAAAACTCTTTTCTTTCCCATCGTCAGGCAGCTCAATTGTTACGCTGTAAAACAAAAACATAAACAAAACTGCTGAAACCAGTAATACTACTACAGCATTCATCCAATATGTCAATTTAAATGAAAACAAACTATCAAACAAAAAAAAATTATTTAATAAAAATAAAACCAAACCCACTGTATAAGCTGCCCGATACAATGGTGGAGTTCTATATCCAATAGATACCAAAAAAACATTTTCTACCAAAAACATTACATAAACTATCAACCCAAAAAACAAACTACTCAAAAACACTGTTAAAAAATTAGAAGGTAACAATGCCGCAAATAATCCAAACCCAACAAAAAATCCCACTGGCATTATTACTGACATCAATCTAATATAAAAATTTTGGCTAAAAATTATTCCCAAGCCAAACCAAAAACAAAAAGCCACCAACACCGATCCAACTAACAAACCATAATAATGCGATGAATAAGGCAAACTTATGAAAAAATAAAATCCCGCCGCCGCAACTATCGAAGAAATAAGGTATTTAATCCGTTTCGGCATAAACTAATTATAGTCAAAACCTGCCCAAACACCAAGAACATCATCATTCGATTCTAATTCATCTATGAAATCCATCATTTTTGACACATCATCTTCACTAGCTAACATTATTGGAGTTTTAACTCGATAAACTGCTTCAGATCGAACTATATTTAAACCAGAATCCTCGATTTTTTTTACAAAATCATTTAAACCTGATAATTCAGTAATCACAGTATTACCATCAAAATCAGCTGCACCCAAATCAATTAATTCAAGTTGTTTTTCTTCATTAATATCTTCTAATTCTACTTCCCCTACTCTGTCAAATTGATACATCACTGAATTTGTTTCACCCAAAGCTCCGCCATAATTTTTAAAGATTAATTTAATTTCACTCAAAATTCTATTTTTATTATCTGTCTCTGTCTCTACTATCACCGGCACCCCAAAAGGGCCATACCCTTCTAAAACTACCGACATCAAATTAGCCTTTCTTTCTTCAAATCTATCCAACAATCTTTGGATATTTTCTTTTGGCATATTAACCTCTCTCGCCTTATCTATCGCCACTTTCAAAGAACCATTGACTACTGGATCAGCACTACCACCACCCATTCGAATAGCTGTCAATATATTTTTAGAAATTTTAGTGAATGCTTCACTTCGTTTTTTATCTTGAGCCCCTTTTCTATTTTTGATATTGGCCCACTTAGAATGTCCTGACATAAAAAATCTTATTTTTTATAACTAGAGTATTTTATCATCTGAGCCCAGTTTTTATCTAAGTAAATTTCTACTTCTCCCTCATTTAAGGACGAATCTTTCTGTTCTTCGCAATCAAAAAGATTTGTCAGCACCTGCCAAGAATAACTTTGATCAACTCCATTTCCATACGATATTTTGCATTTTTCTAGACTTTCATCCCCATTGGTCACTGAAATTATAGAAAACCCCGCCCGTTCTAATTTTTCTGTTACAAAATTAGCTAAACCATCAAATTCGCTTGAGTTAATCACTGATAATTTCAAATCATCATTAATTACTTTAGTTTCCGAAAAATCTCGCACCATAATCTTATCCAAAAATGCTTCATTTTTATCCACATCTCCCGCCATTACTTCCGTTTTTTTGATCAAATCATTATTTCGTAACAATAATAACCATAGTTTACTTTGCCAATCACCAGTCTGGTTCAAATTTATTATTCTATCTGCCACAAAGCCAAAATTATAAAACAAAATTTCATTAATCAAATTAGTCTTTTTTTCTTGAACTAAAATTTTTTTAATGACCTCATTTCTATACCATCCCATTCCTCCAGGAATCCATACTTGAGAATCAGAATTTAAACTCAAAAAATTAATCATCTGTCTTTCCGGAGAAATTGTCACCATCGATATTCCATCCTCTGCCAAAATCCCAATTCGATAGTCACTCCCCGCTTGAGATTTTTTTTTAAAACTAGAAATCAATATCATTATCACCAAAACAAAAATCAAAACCAAACCCACAATAATTTTATTTTTATTTCTCTTCATACAGTTTTAAATGCTCCTTTAAATCATCGGCTAATTCGCATTTAAAATCAACATCATCACCAGAAATAGGATCTTTAATCTTCAAATAAAACGCCTGAAGAAAAGGTCGATCCAAGCCATTCATTTCCCCACCATATAATTTATCCCCAACTAATGGCCATCTTAAATGGCTAAAATGAACTCTAATTTGATGAGTCCTCCCCGTTTTTAAATTAACTTCTACTAAACTATATTTTTTACCCAGACGTTCATATCTTTTTACTAATTTAAATTCTGTTAATGAATCTTTGCCATCAACCTTTACTCCAAATTTTCCAAATCCATAATCTGATCGACCAATTGGCCAATTTATAGTCCCATCTTGGCTCACATCCCCACTAACCAAACAGAAGTATTTCTTCGTTAAACTCCGTGATTTAAATTGTTTTTTAAAACTATCAAAAGCCACTTCAGTTTTTGCTACTAATACTAATCCTGAAGTCCCCTTATCTAGTCGATGCATAATTCCATTTCTCAACAAATCATTTGGACTAGTCTCTCTTAAATAATCTTCCAAAGTATTTATTTCATTCCTATTCTCTTTTGTCGTCACCATTCCTGCCGGTTTATTTACCACCAAAAAATTATCATTCTCAAAAATTATTTCTGGTTTTGTTTCCATAAGTTTAATATAAACCAACCAACCCCGATTCCAATCAGCCAATCAGCAAAATTATTATAAACCGATATAAACCTCCAATAATCCCTTACATAACCAAATATTAATCTATCAACCAAATTGATCCACCCTCCAACTAAAACCAAAAACAATTCAGATTTACTCTGCCACCACCACCCAGTTAAAACTACCAAAAGTATAAAACCAAATCCTGTTACTAATTTTCCACCCCAACCAAAACTTATCCCAAAATTTTCAGCCACTACCCCAAAAACAAAAGCAAAATAATTATGAACCAACCAACCAAGAACCAAAGCCAGCAAAAAAATTAATAGCCTAAGCCTCTTTCTCGTTTTGACATTTGACACAAGTTGTTGCTTCTGGATTAATCGCTAATCTTTCAGTGTCAATCATTTTTCCACAAGATTCACAAATACCATACTTACCTAATTTCATTCTTGTCAAAGCTTTTCTCAACTGAACAATTCTTTTAGTTAAAAAATGAATTTTAATTTGATTATCAAAATGACCAATCTGTTCATCCAAATCCTCTTCTACTGAATTCTCCAAAGTTCGAGTTTCATCAGTAAACGGATCAGCCTTTTCCATATCCTTTTTGGTTCGCTTTATTTTAAGCAACTCTGCTTCCAAAAATCTTTTAATTGGAGACAAAAATCTCTCTGGCAACTTAACTGTTTTGGTCTCTTTTTTATTTTCTTTCATTATTTGCTCCTCCTAGGATAAATAATCCTATCACAGAAACCAAACTAATAACTGAAGCCAAAACCATATTCGCCAAACTATCTCTAAATACTCCAAAAACTACCGCCAATACTAAAAAAAACAAAAAATTTGTTGATAATAAGACAAACCCTTTTTTACCACTCTTATACCAAACAAAAGATCTATACCTTTTAGCCAACCAATCACCTAACATATAAATCAAAACCATCATTATCATATAGATTAATATTTGCCAGCTAAACTTCGATCTTACCCATTCATCAACCATCATTAAAATTACCATGATCAAAAGCGGCTTAATTAAATCCTCAAAAAAATTCAAAAATTTCCATTGCTGCTTCTTGGTGTACAACCAAGCCACTAACATTATTCCCAAATATCCGCTCATATAACTCATCCCAGGCTTATTCCACACTGCCAACCAATCTACTAAATCATTATTCCAAACCCCCCAATTTATTAAACCATAACCTAATCTTCCAAAGGCCAAAAATCCCAATAAAGCCAACCAAGAAAATTCTATAATTTTTTGATCATCATAGCTTTCCCTTAAATTTCGCCACAATAAATACAAAAAAACTATAATTCCTAAAACTCTAATTATTGCCAAACTCATAATTCATTTTACCATCTCCCCTCATCTGCCAAAAAACCTAATTTAGGTTATAATATGAATACTTTTAAGTATAAATAGCTTAAATAATTGCCGAAATGGCGGAACTGGCAGACGCGCACGACTCAAAATCGTGTGGTAGCAATACCATGGGGGTTCGATTCCCTCTTTCGGCACAAAACTATTGTTTCTTCTCAATATCAAAGTAACTAATTTGTTTCCCGTTGAAATACAAGTTAAAACTTCCCGTTGGACCATTTCTATGTTTCTCTACACTGCAAGTCACCATTTCTCTCACTTCTTCATCTTCTCGATACAAAAATGAGACTACGTCAGCATCTTGTTCGATACTTCCTGACTCTCTCAAGTCAGATAATCTTGGTTTACCTCCTCTAGCCTCCATCGCCCGAGACAACTGAGCCAAAGCCAAAATTGGTACCTTTAATTCTCTAGCTAAATTTTTTAATCCTTGTGAAATTTCTGATACCTCTTGAACCCGGTTATCCCGACTCATTCCATGCATCAACTGCAAATAATCAACAATAATAAATTTAATATCTTTATCAACCTGTAATCGTCTTGCTTTTGTTCTTAGCTCAGTTACAGTTAATCCTGGAGTATCATCAATATAAAGCGGGGCTTCAGCCAAAACTCCCATTGCTTCTGACAAAGAATCAAAATCGTCCGAAGATAATTGACCTGTTTTAAGCTTCCAAGCATCAATCATTCCTTGTCGAACTAATAAACGATCAACTAACTCCTCTTTACTCATTTCCAACGAAAATACACACACTGATAATTTCTTTTCCACTGCTACGTATCGAGCAATATTCATAGCAAAGGCTGTCTTACCTACACCAGGACGAGCTGCCAAAATAATCAAGTTGCTATTTTGCATCCCCGCCAAAATATTATCCAAGCCCTTAAAACCACTCGGTACCCCCCGTAATCCAGTCCCCATTTTTTGCAACTCATCAAGACGATCAAAACTTGCTGTCAAAACTTCTTTCAAAGATGATGGAACCGACTTTAAATGTTTTTGAGATAAACTAAAAATTTCTTGTTCCGCCATATCTAATAATTCATCTGCTGCCAACGTCGAATCAAAAGCTTTTTCTGAAATTCTCCCCGATGCCGAAATCAACTCTCTCTTTGCCGACAAAGCTTTTATAATTCTTCCATAACTTTCAACATTTGCTGCTGTCGGCACTTCCCCTGCCAATCTAGTTAAAAAAGCCTTTCCTCCAATTTTTTTAAGAATTTTTTCCTCTTTTAATTTTTCCGAAACTGTCACAATATCAATCGGCATTCTATCCTCATACAACTTCATCATCGCCTCATAAATCTTGCCATAATTAGAGTTGTAAAAATGTTCTGGTTTCAAAAATTCAGACACACTCAAAACCGCATCATTATCAATTAAAACTGACCCCAAAACACACAATTCAGCTTCCTCAGAATTTGGAGGTAGCCTTAATGTCTCTTCCATTTTATTTGTTCCAAGACTTCAATAACTTTATTTCTAAACCATCTGGTAAATCATCAACTTTTTCTAGCTTTACCGAATCAACTTCATCCAAACCCTCTTCGTCAGCTGCATCCAAAAAAGCTTTCATATCTACTTCAGTTTCTGACATCGGGATTAAATAATTCACTCCCCACTTTTTTGACCAGTCCTTAACAGTTTTAAAACTTTGGCCACTACCCAAAATTGTTGGAGTTATTAATACATCCGCTGCATCAATCTTTTCTACTCTTTTTTCTGACAAAGCTTCAGTCAACTCACCAGTTGCTACTATTCTAAAACCATCAATTCCTATCTTATAAACAGCATTGCCGCCTTCAGCATTAATACCAGTCACTTCAACACCATTGACCTCATATTCTCCAGGACCATTAACCAAGACTTTCTCCCCTTCTAAATCAGACTTACTTAAATTTTCATTAGTATATAAAACCACTCTTGCCGCTATCTTTTCCAAATTATCTACCGATGGGTTAATCAATACACCCTCTTTTTTCCCTTTTATAAAAACTGTTTTTTTATCCAAAAATTTAATTTCCATATGAATTCATTCTAGCATTTAAACCCAATCAAAACTAGATTCCAAAAAAATATTTCTTCGGTTTTATACATATCTGTTCCATCACAAATGTACCATTTTGTGTTATTATTAACCTAATTCCATGATTAAAGAATTACTTTTAGCTGCCTTTATTGGGGGTATTTTAGGCCTAGGTATTACCGGCGGTTATGTCACCCTTAAAAATAAAAATATCCAAACCAACCAACCAGTTATTAGTGAACCGACCTTAATTCCCACCCAAGCCGAAACCAACCCTAGTCTAGAAACAAACCAATCTGTTGACGGTATCCAAATAAATTCACCTGAAAATAACTCACTTGTTTCTAATTCAAAAATAACTATTACAGGTCTAACTAAATCTAATAATCACATTATCATTGCTACCAACAATGATTCCTTTATTGGTGAAGCAGATGATCAAGGTAAATTTGAGATACCAACTGAACTTGAGGCTGGTCTAAACCAAATTAAAATCAGTTCTATTGATAGTGAGGGAAATCAAAAAGACACTCAACTTAACATTACCTATTCTACAGCCAAAATTTAATATGTATCTATTTTTATTATCATTGTTATTAAAAGTAGTTTCACCTTCAAATGTTTATGCTGAAACCGGTAGCCCTACCCCCACCACTCAAAACGACAAAGTTGAAGACGTAAAAAATATTGTCAAACAACTAGTTAAAGGAACATCTCCAGAAACAATTAGTAGTCAGCCAAAATCTTTTTTTGGCACTATAACTCAAATTGAAGAAACACAAATCAGTATTGATATTCAAGGCCAACCTAAAACACTTTACCTTGACGACGAAACTACTTTTGTAAATTCATCAAAAAGGCAAGGTAAAATCACCGATTTTAAAGTCGGTCAAACTGTCATTGCCATGGGGTATTTTAACCAAGATCAATCTCTTGATTGCCGCCGACTCGTCTACACTGATTCCAAAGATATTGAAAATAATAATCAAATAGTTACTGGTCAAATTGTTGATGTTTCCCAATCTCAAACATCACCTATTTTCGTTCTTATCCCTGTCCAAAATAAAAACAGCCAATATCAAATTAAAACTGATTCCAAAACTGAATTCACTGATTTTAATAATAAAAAACTCACCCAAGCTAAAACTGTTGTAACTGGCAATAAAATCACTATCGTCATCCAGCCAGATACTAAAATGGCTAATACTTTCTACGCCACCAAAATCATCGATCTCCAGCCAGAAGAAGAATAACTGTGATAAAATAAACCACAAATTCCAGTGTCTTTTTTTTAATTAGAGATTAGCAATTAGACATTAGAAATTTCCTCTTGGTGGTATTTCAGCCAAAGGCTGATCGGCCTATGGCCGAAGCTCAATATTTACCAAATCCAAATCATGGTGGTATTAGCTCAATTGGTTAGAGCGCAGCTCTGTGAAAGCTGAGGTTGTCGGTTCAAGTCCGATATACCACCCACAAAATTATTTCAGATTAATTGTCTGTTTCAATTTTATTTCTTCCCTTATTTCTATCCAACTTTCATTCGTTTCCACAAACCCTTCAAATTCCATTTCCGGCTCCAAACACACATATTTTTGATCATAAAATTTTTCTCCATTTTCTTCTTTAAATGCCGTCCATAATTTAGTCAATTTAAAATTCTCCACCTTCCAAATTATTGGTAATTTGCCCGGAAATTCCAAAATATTTTCTGATTTTAGGTTAACCTCTGGACTAGTTTTAAATCCATTAGTGACATCAATTCCATTCAGTTTAGTCCCCTGCCAACCAAATTCAGTATCCCAATAATTATGTACTGCCACATTTACTCGTTTATTTTCCTCCGATATATTTTTAACCACAATATTTTGTTCAAACTCTTCATTAATTGAAAAAGTTTGCCTTACATCCAACCCATCGATTTCACATTTAATTACCAAACTATTTTCATTTTGAGAAACTATACTCCATTCTGCATTTCTAAATGGACCATGAAATATAAAACCAAAGTCAGCCACCCCTTCGCTAGCAAAATTTGGCACACAAACATGTGTATTCCCTTGTTTTCCATCAATCCGTTCATACGTCCCTAAAATTTTTTGACCATCTTTAACTAAATTAACAACTCTTCCCCCATTCAAATCAATTTCCAAAAGCCAGTTATTTTTTTCAAATTTTATTAGATTCATATCTAATTTTATCTCAAAAATTTGACATTTTATTTTTTCTCTATAAAATACCCATCAATGACACTCAAAAATATACGTCAAGCTCATTATCACGCTAACCTCTAGTTGGCGGGCCCAAACGTATATTTTGTACCCCGCCAACCGGCGGGTTTTTTAATGCACTTTTTACTCATGGTGGTATTAGCTCAATTGGTTAGAGCGCAGCTCTGTGAAAGCTGAGGTTGTCGGTTCAAGTCCGATATACCACCCACAAAATATGAAAAATAAAATTAATTTTATTAAAAACCATTGCCATACCGTGGGCTCCAAAACCGCGGGGTTTTTGGTCGCCTAAATAGATTTTTATTATTAATCAAATCCCCGCTCCCCGCGGGGATTTTTAATTAATTAATAAAAATAAAAATGAATCAAGAAAAACAAAATTATGTTATTACCCAAGATACAATTGGTATTCAAAATAG
Source organism: uncultured Gammaproteobacteria bacterium (assembly GCA_964502305.1). Taxonomy (GTDB): domain Bacteria; phylum Patescibacteriota; class Microgenomatia; order UBA12405; family UBA12405; genus WARW01. Next base: position 16,222 of record CAZCWF010000003.1, read on the forward strand.
AATCGGCCAATTCCCAAAAGAAATTGCCGATAATTATTTTGTTTCTATCACAAATACCCTCCGCCAAAATCTTCAACCAGAAGACAAAATTGAAGTTAAGGCCTATTCAGAAGACGATATAAACCAAGTTTTAGAAAAACAAATTCTTCAAACTCTATCGTCGGATTCTAATAGCCTTTGTATTTGTTTAGATAGGTGTCTTTTAACACAAATTGAAACTGATCCTGAATATCAAGGTCGTTTCTTTCGTTTTGGCATCAGCCGAAAAGCCGACGGTACCAAAATTCCCCGACAAGGATTTTCTGATTTTAAAACTCAACTGGAAAAAATTTCTGAACAAATTACTGACATTAAAAACAGAAAAATAGTTTTAGTCGACGACGGTTTATTTACTGGTGGAACTATCAAAGCTGCCAAAGAACTTCTACAACAAATTGGTATCACAGACGAGAATGTTGAACCAATTGGCTTTATCGGGGATCTAGAACCAATTAACAATCTTATGGATTGGATTGATTTACGCGACCTTAGTTTTCTTGGTGGACGAATTATAACCACCAGCAAATCTAATCGAGTCGCTCTGTCTGAACCATATATCTACCCATGGAGTAACGGTGAATCAGCTAGTCTAGACAATCAAAACTTATTTGAAATTAGTCAAAAATTGATTCAATCTCAAAAAGAATTAGTTTTAAATTGGGAAAAAATTCTTGGCCGAAAAATTACTTTTAGCAATTTAATTGATCGCGGGTTTCCCCTCCCTTATAGTCGCAACAGGAACATTCCTATCAATGTAAAAACTAACGTAACTGATTATCTAGATCTATGTAATCAGATTATTGAATCAGAAAAAACCAGACAAGTAGTTATTTTTGATATGGATGGAACTTTATATCAACTAGATGATCAAAACAATACTTATATCGGTTCCACTTTAGAATCAACTGTAAATCAAAATCTTCTAGATTTTATCTGTCGACAAGAAAGTATTTCACCCGATCAAGCCTTAGAAATTTTCCAACAAGCAATATCTGATCCAACCTGTGCCAGCCAATTTTTATCAAAAAGGTACAACATCAGTCGAACTCAATATTTCAATCAAGTTTGGGACATTAATCCGAAAAATATTCTTAAAAATTATCAAGATTCAATTCAAACAATCAACAATATTCCCCAGTCGATAAAATTGATTCTTCTCTCCTCTGCTCCAAAAATTTGGATGGACAAAGTCATAGATTTTTTAGGAATTAAAGATAGATTTGAAACAATCTACTCAGGAGAAGATTTCCAATCAAAAACTGAAATTTTTCAAAAAATTTCTAAACTTTATCAGCCACAAAATATAACCTCTGTTGGAGACCAAGAAGAAACCGATATAAAGCCAGCCGTTAGTCTTGGTCTTAAAACTTTACTAATTCAACAACCACAAGATATCTCCAAAATATCTTATTAAGAATATGAAAAAAATAATTATAGATACTGATCCTGGTGTTGACGATGCCTTAGCTATCCTTCTGGCTATTTCATCAAATTTAAACATCACTGGCATTATTACTACCTATGGTAATTCAGATATCCAAAATACTACCAATAACACTCTTAATATCCTCCAGATATTAAAGTCTAATATCCCTGTTTTTCAGGGGGCTTCTAACCCCATCTTAAAAGAACCAATTTTAGCTACATCACATGGGGTTAATGGTCTGGGTGAGTTTAAACAAAAAATATCGTTAAAAATTCAAAAAGAATCAGCTATTCAATTTTTAATCGATTCAATATCACAAAATCCCTCAAAAAGTTTTGATATCATTTGCCTTGGACCTACCACTAATTTAGCCTTACTTAAGATAATTCGTCCAGATTTAATTCCAAAAATTAACCAAGTAATCATCTTAGGTGGAGTTTTTGGTCAAAAAGGTAATATTACCTCAGTTGCTGAATTTAATGTCTTCAATGATCCATTGGCTCTTAGTATAGTTTTAAACTGCAACATTAAAAAAACTATTATTCCTATAAATATTTGTCGACAAGTCACATTTACTTTAGATGAATTTAATCAATTGATTGATCCAAATATTAGTAATAGTTTTAAAAAAATTACCAATTCATACATCAGCTACTATCAATCTAACCCAAAATACGGTGGTTTTAATGGTGGAGTGATGTACGATCTTTTGGCTGTTAGTTACTTTATTAACCCAAATTTATTTAAAACTAAAAATAAATTTATCTTAGTTAAATCAAACGGACAGACAATAATTAAGTCTAAAAAAAACAATAACTGTCAGCTAGTCACCCAAGTAAATTCATCTAATATTAAAAAATTATTTTTTAACTCCGTTAATAATAAATTTAATTGAAACTATTTAAATGTTAAAATTCAACTATGAATCAACCAAATATTAAGCCACAAACATTAAAGGGTTTTCGGGATTTTTTGCCTACGGATATGTATATCCGAAACTACGTCAAAAATACTCTAACTCAACTATTTGAAACCTCTGGTTTCCAACCGTTAGAGACTCCGGCTCTAGAATATGCTTCAGTTTTAAAAGGTAAATACGGCAGCGAAACCGATACTAAACTTGGATATTTTTTCCAAGACAACGGTGACCGAGAAATTGGTCTTCGCTATGATTTAACTGTCCCCACTTCCAAAGTTCTGGCTATTTACAGCAACCAATTATCACTACCTTTTCGCCGTTATCAAGTCCAACCAGTTTGGCGCGCCGAA
>CAZCWF010000004.1:0-7658 GCA_964502305.1 uncultured Gammaproteobacteria bacterium
CAAGAATTTGGTAAATCTTCAACTAGATAGCCTTTTTCTTTAATAACTTCTCTCAATCTGTCTGATTCTGCCCAATCTTTTGCTTCCCTCGCCTGTTTCCTTTCCTCTACTAAATCTAAAATTTCTTTAGGAATTTCTTCATTTTCTTTAACCTTACCCAATTCTAATCCCAAAACTTTATCAAAATCTAAAAGCGTCGCCCACTTGTCTTCTGCTGACAAATCAGATTTCATCATCTTCCAGACTAATGCCAAAGCTTCCGGCGTTGCCAAATCATCACTTATTTTTTCTATAAATTCTTTTTTATAACTTTCACTAATTTCCCCTACTTTATCGCTTTTATAATTTCGCAACTTTTCTAGAGCTACTTGAGCCGCTTTCAAAGAATCAAAGGAAAAAGTCAGACCTTTTCTATAATGTGACATTAACACTAAATATCTAAACGCCATTGGATCATATCCCTGCTTTACTAAATCTTGAATTGTATAAACGTTCCCTAAAGATTTACTCATTTTGCCATCCTTTAGCGTCAACCAGGCATTATGCATCCAGTAATTAGCAGTATTATGGCTAAAAGCTCCATAACCTTGGGCAATTTCATTTGTATGATGCACCCCAATATGTTCGATTCCTCCAGTATGGATATCAAAAGTTTCTCCCAATCTTGCCGTCGACATAGCAGTACATTCAATATGCCATCCTGGGAAACCCTCTCCCCACGGACTATTCCATTTCATAATATGATTCGGTTGGTTAGTCACCCACAACAAAAAATCCCAAGGATTCTTCTTTTCTTCATCAACTTCAACTCTAGCACCAGGTTCCATCTCCTCTAACTTTAGATTAGCAAATTTTGCATAATCAGGAAATTTTGATGTATCAAATACTAAACCAGTTTTTGTTTTATAAGCAAAACCATTTTTATCTATTTTTTCTGCCAAGGCAATTTGTTCTTTAATGTGATCAGTCGCTCTCCAAAGGACATCCGGCTTCTTTATATTGATCAAATTTAAACTTTCCAAAAATTGACCCTCATATTTCTTTGCAATTTCCCAAGGATTTAACCCTTCTCTTAAAGCTCCTTTTTCCATTTTATCCTCACCTGCATCCTCATCAGAAGTCATATGACCCACATCAGTAATATTCATCATCCAATTCACACTATAACCAACATACCTGAAAACTCTTACTAAAATATCCCAACTTAAAAAGGCATACATATTACCAATATGCTGATTCCAATATACAGTTGGCCCACAAGAATAAATTCCTACCTCATTTGATTTAATTGGTTTAAATTCCTCTTTTTGTCTAGTAGCTGTATTATAAATTTTCATCTGTACCATATTAGTCTATTTTACCCTTAAATTCGCTTGTTTGCGACATTTGAGATGCCGTCGGTTGTTGCTGTTTCTTTTTACCTCTAGCAAAAGCACTCCCTCGACTTTTCTTTTGTTTGGCTGGATTACTCGACTCCATCATCAAACCATCATACTCTTCTTGCTGTTGCTGTTCTTGTTTCTTTCGTTCTTCCATCTGTTGATAATATTTTTCCTTTTCCTCTTCATCTTTTTCTTCCTGTTTCCGCACTTGAGTCATTTCTTCCTCTACTTTTCTCCCTGGTCCCATTTCTCTTCTTAACTTTTCCGCTTCTTCTTTACTTTTCTTTTCTTCTTCTTGTTTTTTAAAATCCAATTCACTATCACTCATTGTCCTATCCAAACCCAACAATTCCCTTCCAGTGATTATACTTTCAACTATTTTTCCGCCTTCTTCTCTAGCTTTCTCAACCGTCTCCACCCCCAATTGTCCAAATCCCTTTAAAACACCCTTAATTATCTTGTCATCGTTCATAAACCAATTCTAACATTCAGTTCAGTTGAATAAAATATAAAATCTACAGTTATAATTTTTTAACGAATTTCAACACGTCAGTATTGACTGAGGCAAAAAATTCGTAACAAAGATTTTATTGTCTAAACATTACAAATCCCGTCTTCCATCCAAAGCTCGGCATAACGTTGCTTGATCAGCATATTCCAAATCTGCTCCAATCGGTAAACCACTTCCAATCCGCGATACTTTCACCTTCAATCCTTCTAACCGTTTTTTAATATGCAATGCTGTTGCCTCTCCTTCCATTGTCGGGTTAGTTGCTAAAATCACCTCCAAACATTCATTCCCATTTTCTAATTCCTTTTTAACTCGATTAATCAATTCATCAATTTTCAAATCATCTGGTCCCACATGATCCAGTGGATTAATTACTCCACCCAGCACGTGGTAAACCCCTTTAAAGCCTCCCATATTCTCAATTGCCATCACATCTATAGCTCTTTCTACAACACAAATTTGCCAATGATTTCGAGTAGTATCTTCACAAATTGAACAAGTTTCTTGTTCACTTACCGAAAAACACACTTTACAAATTTTGGTTTCCTCTTTCATCTTCACCAATGCTGATGCCAAATCATTCACATAAGCTTTTGGTGTATTAAGCAAATAGAATACCAATCGAGTTGCCCCTTTCGGTCCTATCCCAGGTAACCGTTCAAAAGCATCAACCAAATTTTTAATCGACTTGGGAAACTCTGCCATATTAGAACAAACCTTCAAGTCCGCCCATATCTTTCATTCTTTTAGCTGCTTGTTCTTGAGACTTTTTCATTGCCTTATTAATAGTATCTACTAAAACTTTATTTTCCATCCCATTTACCGACAAAAATTTAATTTTTTGATCCCCACTTACTGTTACTTTAACTCCATTTTCTTCAACTTCTACAGTTTCAGCTTCAACTGCTTTCTTTAATTTATAAGCCTGAGCTAACACTTTTGCTTTATCAAACATAATTATTTTTAATTTTTAATTAAGTGAACTCATTATATACGAGATTAACTAAAATAAAAATCTAAAAACTTATAGTTATCCAAAAATATCTTTAGCCACGTCATACAAATCCTGTTTTTTATCTTTTTCTCCATCTTTTTTATCATTAGCTAATTGTTCACTTACCTCCTCCACCGGAGTATCATTTTGAATTACTAATGGAGGTTTTTTGTTTTTCCCCAAAACACATTCAAAAACCAATTCAACCCCCAATACTTTTAACAACCCCTCTTCTACTATTTTTCTATTTCTTGCTTCCTCCAATCTATCTTTATGAAACGGATAAAAAACCTCTAAAACTAGTTTTCTTCCATCCATTTCCACTGGTCTAGCCGCTCTCAAAAACGCCTCTACTGAATGATTAAATGGTTTCACTGCTATCAAGATATTTCCCCAAGATTCCATCACTTTATCTAAATTTAAACCAGCAATATCTACTGTTACCACTTTTTTTTCTGCAGCAATATTTTCAGTAAATGTCTCATCGGTTTTTACTTCAACTTTTTCCTCTGCATCATTTTTTTTTACTATTTCTTCTTTAATCTCAGGTTCTTTTTTCTTAACCTGATCAAACCCTTTTTCATCACCAACAAAATCTATTACTGCCAATTCTAACGGTAATTGATCAATCTCAGTTTCTTTTTCTTGTTTAGCCGCTCTAATTAACAAATTTATCCAAGTTTCCAAATCTTTTAAACTCAATTTTGAAGGTTCACCTTCAGCTGCCTTAAAACAAATTAAAATCTTTTTTTGGAAAAAATTTAATAAACTTTCTCTAAAGGCCACCAAATCAATCCCGTCTGATGCCATTTTTTCCAACTTTTCCAAAATTATTTTAACCTGTTTATCCGCCAAATCCAATTCAAAATCTTCTTCAGTATAACTTCCACTTTTTTTTGAATAAAATTCTTCAATTTGACCTAACGATAATTCATTTCCAAACGACAAAATCATTTCATTAAACACTCGATGTAAGTTTCTAAAACTCCCATCACTTTTCTCTATTATAAAATCAACCGATGATTCCTCTATTTTTATCTTTTCTCCTTCAATAATTTTATCCAAAGATTTTTTTAACTCATCCTTACTCCCCTTCCTAAAATCTACTCTCACCAAACGCGACATTACTGTATCTGGGATTTTTTCAGCATCAGTCGTACACAAAATAAAAATTGTATGCTTTGGTGGTTCCTCAATTAACTTCAAAAGTGCGTTAAAGGCATCCTTAGTTAACATGTGAACTTCATCAATAATGAATACCTTATACTTCAATTTACTCGGAGACAAATACGCCTTTTCTTTCAAATTTCGTACATCTTCGATTCCTCTGTTTGACGCTGCATCCATTTCGATAATATCCATCGATCGACCTTCTGATACTTCCAAACAACTTTCACACTTCCCACAAGCCTCTCCATCCTTTCTGTCATTACAATTTATCACTTTTGCCAAAATTCTTGCTGCTGAAGTTTTACCTGCACCCTTTGGCCCAGAAAATAAAAAAGATTGAGGGACATCTTTTGCCGATAAATACTTTTTTAATTTATCCGAAACATCGGTTAAGTCTAAGTCAGATAACCTTTGTGGTCTATATTTTAAGTGAAAAACTGGCATCAAGAAATTAAACCAAAGCTGAAGCTAATTTACAATACCACCATCTATATCAGAAACACTTTTAAGATAAAATTTGCGATCACAATTTTGGAACGTGTTTCAACGTGGCTCGCCCACATTGATTTTCCAGTGGAAAAATTTGTGATAAAAATTTTATAAACCTTTAGCCTTTTAACAGATTCTCTACTCCATGCACCAACCAATCATAAAGCACTTTTTCCATAGTCGAATGCTGAAATTCCACTTCATATTTTAATTTTTGAGTACAAATTACTATATCCCCTAATCTAATTTTTCCATCAACATCCCTTTCTTGCGACATTGGAAAACCCAAAACCTGAGGATAATAATCCTTCTGTCGATATTTTATATTCAAATCGTAAGCCCTTTTTCTCCCTACAAAATATACACTCAACTCTACATCACTATTAAATCCTTTACTTTTTAAAGCCTTTTGAGCCAATTTTTCTACCAAAGCATCATTCAACCCCCAATTCTTATTATGATTTATCAAGATCAAATTCTTAGACATTAGAAATTAGATATTAGAAATTTTTGTCTTTACCATTCCAGAAATCACACTACCATCAATCGATCCACCTAATTTAACCATGACTTCTTTCATTACTAATCCAAAATTATTACCTTTTTCAGCCACAACATCATCAACAATTTTTTCAATATCTTCCTGACTCAACTCTGCCGGCAAATATTTTTTCACTACCTCAATTTCATAGTCCATTTGATCCGCCAAATCGCTTCTTCCGGCTTTAGCAAACATTTCTCTAGATTCTTCTTTATTCTTTAATTCTTTACGCAAAACACCCAATTCTTCAGCTTCAGTCATTTTACCTGCCGGAAGTTGCAATTCTTTTTTATCAATCAGTGAAATTAAAAACCTCAAAACCTCCACCAATTTTTGGTCGTGATTTTTTAAAGCTTGAACACTTTCAGTTTTAATTTTATCTTTTAACATTGTGTCGTCGAGAATTTTTAGCTCTCCTTCTACATTTGTCTCTCCAGACAATTATCTTCTTTTGAGCGTACCTCTTCTCAGAAGGTTTAACATAAGCAGTTCTTTTTTTGACTTCTTCGGTAATATCTTCTTCCAAACATAAACGTCGGAATTTACCGATAATATCATCTTTAGATTCGCCTTTCTTCTTTGATACTATAATTGGCATTAAAAAATAACACCTCCTTAAATTTAAACAATTGCCTATTTTACCTCGTTACTGTTGACTTTTCAAACAGTTAACTCGATCAAGACTGTTTACAACTCCATCGCTATTATAATCAGTGATAGTTCCGTTACAGTCAATAGAAGGAGTCGTTGTTAATTTTGAAGTCGGCTTTGGAGTTACTACTGTTCCAGTCGAAGCCGCCACCTTACCACCATCTTTCTTACAGGTAGTTAAATCCAAAGAATTAACTACTCCATCCTTGTTATAATCAGTTTTTGAATCACAAACTACACCAGACGAAGTACCAACCGGTTCTGTTTCAGAAATCAAAGGTACAGTAGGTACTGCTGTAGGACTCGTCACTGCAGTTGTGTCAGATTTAGTTTTAAAAGTGTAAGGGATCCCCCCATTATCAAAAACTTCATCGCCCACTCTAATCCGATAGTAATAAGTTGTATCTGATCTTAAAGAATTTAATGAAACGCTATGATTCATCGTCTCTGTAGTTTCAGCAGACATTAGCACCAAACTCGCAGCTGTAGCCCCATACTCTATCTTACCAATCGACTCTTTATCCGAAGTCCATGTCACCACCGCTGTCTTTCCATCAGCACCAGAAACAACCGTAACCCCATTCGGTTCCACTCCACCTGCAGCTCCACTCATAAGAGTCCTGATTTGAGTTATCCCTACCACTAACAATGCCAAAACAGCCAATAAAACCACCCCTACAACAATCGTTTTTACATTCAACTTCTTCATAAAAACTTCAAAAACACCGCAGAAAGAACAGTAACTAAACCAAAAGCGACTAACCCCAAAGTTATACCTACTGTCCCAGTTTGTGGTAAAGTAGCTGAAGTTGGGGTATTGGTTACAGTAGTATCCGTGTCATCACTGCCATCATCAGAGCTAGAAGACGATTCATTGATAGTATAAGACCCATTTACATTTTCCCCACAAACAATTATATCCCCTGAAGTTGAAGTCTTAACAATATTCGAATCAGTAGTTGAACCACTGGCACAAGTAAAAGCTACAGCCGCAGTTCCAGTAGTTTTAGCTTTAAAATTCAAAACTATCAAAGAACCTGTAACTGCTGTATCTGTCAAAGAATCGTTCGAATAACAAGTAAAACTAAACTTGCCTGTAGTCGCTGTATTTATAGAACAATTACCTCCCCCGTCGGTCGCTTCGAAAACCATATTAGAAGCCTTAGTCGCCGAGGTTAATTCTAATCTAGCAGAGTCATAAGTCCCAACCCCATCAACACCACCCACAACTTCACCTGCCGAATCAACATTTACTGTCACACTAAAAGTACCATTAACTGAATAAGTTCCACTAGACGGACTCAACGATAAATGAGGACTAGCCATAACCGCTTTAACACTAGAAGCCGTCAAAAGCAGCAAAATAAAAACAAAATTAATTAATAAGGCAGCTTTTCTCATTTTTATTCAGTCACATTAATTTCTAATTTATTAGTAGTAAATGGTAGACTCTGGTTCGTCCCAGTCTCTGGTAAAACTGTAGGTAAATCACCATCAGCAACACTTTCCACTAAACCCAAGCTAAAAGTACCAATCTCCTTTGGAGTCACTAAAAAGGACAACACATTCTTATTATCACCAGCAGTTATCAAATAACCTTCTCTATCTTCAACTGGTACTAAAAAAATCGCATTAACTAGACCAGAATCAGTATCAACCTTTAAAGTCGCCGTCTCAGGTAAATCATCACCTTCCACTAATTTAGAAACAGTCAATTTAGCTGGATCATATTTTACATGAGCCTCTATTGCATCAACCGCGAAATCTTCATTTGCTGATAAATTCAAAGAAACCTCATAGGCCTTACCCACTTCCATATCTTTAGTGTCAGTACTAAATACAAAATCAGCTACAGGATTAATTTTTTCTTCCATTACCGAAACGAAAGGAGTCACTTCAGCCACTAATTGTGTCTCTGAC
>CAZCWF010000004.1:7668-16484 GCA_964502305.1 uncultured Gammaproteobacteria bacterium
CTTGTTTAGTCCAGAAACCAAAATCACACTCTCAGCTATCACTACAACTGCAACTATCGGAACCAATATTTTTATCAAGTTTTCTTTATTCATAATTTATATTACTACTTTTTTATTTAAATCTATAACTATTCATCATCCCTCGATGATAAAGTTTCTTTAATTAAACTACTATCCAATGCATTTACTACTCCATCCATATTCAAATCTCCACTTCTACCACACAAAACATCTGCATCCGCATCAAAATTAGTTTTAACTACCGAATAGTCCAGTGAATTAACCACTCCATTTTTATCAATGTCACCCGCTAACAAAGTGTACTCAGAAAAATCATAAACCGTATCACTAGTCAAACTAAGATTGCATGTGGTTGTACTTGAAACTTTACCAGTTTGATTATCACTACACATTCTGGCTTTTAAATGGAAAGGTCCTTTAATTTTGACATAATTAAAAGTATTCACTGAAGAAAATTTTGTATCCAAAGCCACAGCTGAAACTTTAAATACCTGGTCGCCTTTAGTGGTAGTTTCACCAACAGAAACAGTATAATCAGCTAATATTCCAGACTGATAAGTATTCGTCGGTACATTCATAACTTCCAAAGTTAATTTGTCTAATTCATCAAAACAATCATAAGTTCCACTAGTACCAGTATAAGAAGGTTTAACTCCTCTCAAAGAAAATTTAAAACTAATTTTTGCCGAACCCGCTGCTGTCACTGTCACCGTAGCTGACACTGTTCTATCACTACTACCACTCAACGACGCCGTTATCACTGCAGTTCCAGAAGATATTGCTTTTACATATCCTGTACCTGCTGCCACTGAAACCATACCAGGCTCAGGTACATCTGCTACCGTAGCCACAGATGTATTGCTTGATATCCATTTAACCATACCAAAATCAAGATAATAATTTGCCGGATTAGTCACCACATTTAATATCCCCGTATTACCTACAGTTAAATTTAATGAAGTCGGATTTAAAGAAACTAAAGAAACAGCCGTCACTGTTACTGTTGTAGTAGCTGTTTTTCCGTTTGAAGTTTTAGCCGTAATCACCGCAGTACCAACTGCTTTTGGTTTAATCACAACAGTATGAGTCATCCAACCAGTCGGTTTAGTAGGGTCATAAACAGCTGCATAAGCTAAAAATTCTACATTAGCAACCGCAGTGTTACTACTCAACCAAGTCAAAGTTTGATCAGTAGCATTACTTGGAGCCACTGTCGCCACAATCATTCCAGTAGATCCTACAGTCAAAGGTAAAGTAGTTGGATTCACAGTAACCCCTGTAACTGCCACGTTTGTACCAGGATCAGGATTTGTACCAGGATCAGGATTAGTACCAGGATCAGGATTAGTCACGGCTTTAGTTATTCCAGTACAACAAAGTACTGTACTATCTCCTTTACAAATACCTTTTTTAATTTTTCCTTCTACTGAATAATTAGCTACTCGACAAGATGCATCTGCTGAAAGAGTTTGAGAGTAATCTGCACACACACCGCCAACAGCCTTACAAGCAGAAGAATTAGACGAATAAGCATCACCAGTTATTACCGCTGAACAAGAAACCATGTCAGTTGATGAAGAGGCACCTTTACAAGTCCAATCCCATTTACCATCACCAGCAGTAGAATCCTTCCAAGTACTAGTACCAGAAGCACAAATAACAGTAGGTTTTATTTTTGTCCCAGACGAATAACTAGTACATTTAGCCGTTCCAGTGCTCGGAGCTACCACACACACCCCACCAGTACAAACATAACCAGTAGAACAATCAGTATTGCTTACACAATTAGGTCCAGTCGGCGAAGCCGCAATCACCGTCACTACTACACTAGCAGTTTTCCCAGTAGTTGTATTTCTGGCTGTTACTGTTGCCGTTCCGACTTTTTTAGCCGTTATTTTCACTCCACCATTAGATGTATCACCAATACTAACAACACCTGAAGTTCCAGAAATAGACCAAGTTACCACTTTTCCTGTAGTTGCACCATCCGGCTGATAATTCACGGCAAGTGTGACAAAATTATTTACAGGTAATTCCAACTCCGATTTAGACAAACTTATCGAAGTAACAGGAATAGTAGAAGAATTAGTTACATTCACCGATACAGCCCCTTTCACATTACTATTTACTTCAGATCTAATAGTTACCGTTGCTGTTCCCACAGCAATTCCTCGAATTATACATTTATTAGTTCCAGAAACGGTTGCAGTTGCTACTGCAGTATTAGAGCTGGAACAATTTATTTGTTGATTGACAACATCCCTTTCATTATCTGAAGCCATAACAGCTGTAATCGTTGCCGTTTCTGATGGTTTAATAGATACAGAAGGACTACTCAAAGTAATTTTAGATGGGACAGAAATCGTTTTTCCACTAATCAACAAACTACAGCTTGCAGTTGATCCACCATTAGATCCTTTACAATCCCAACGATAATTAGTTGAAGTGTCAGTCGTGTCGCTAAATGTCCCATATTTACAAGTATTTTTCACTAATGGATCACTACATTTACCATTAACTTCTTTATTAGCCAAATTACAATCAGATTCAGACGTATAGCACTTGTTACGAGAAACTTCACAAGCTCTCTGAGAAGCATAGCTAGTAGTCTTCAAACATTTTTTACTAGAAGAATCATAATAATAAAGAGTAGGCTTGCAAACACCAGCACCAGTACAGCTATTACTACAATTACCAGCAGACTGCCACGAATAAAAAGATTCATTAACAGTGCTCTGAGTACACTTACACTTAAGTTTAGAACTACAACAAGCAGTTTCACCCTCTTCTGTTTTTTTACAAGACAAACCCACCGTCTTATAGCTGCTACTCGCCGCACTACTCCTATTCTCTTGATTCTGTTGCACTAATTTCGTCGCTATCGGTAAAGAAACTGCTATTAAAAGCATTCCAGCTAATAAAAAAATCTGGGCAAAACCCTTTTGTTCAGTCATTTTTAAGTTTCTCATTTTATATTTATTCTAATATTGATACAAAAAGTTAAACATCTTTTAAACCCCGGGTCAATAGATCAAAAAATATCTTCTGTAGAAAAATAAAAACGAAAAAAATCCCCCAAAAAATTACCTACTAGAAATATTATCTTTACTGTTTCACCGCAATACACTCTACCGATGAATCCGGAATTCCTTCATCACCTTTACAAGTCCAGTCCCAATCACCATCATCAGCTTTTTCATCATTCCACACCAAAGTTCCTCCGTCACACAAACCGCTAGTTGGCTTTACTGAAAAATACTCTCCGGTCGATAACCCGCAAATACCCACTATTGAATTAGTTGTCTCGGTTGCTGCATTGCTTCTAGTCTCTTGATTCTTTTGAGTCAAAGACACCGCAATTGGCAGGGCAATTGCTACCAGCAACAGGCCAATTACCAAAAAACCATTAATTGCACCATTTTCTTTACCATCTATTTTTCTCATCATAAAACAAGTTAAACATCTTTTAATTAACAGGTCAATAGATAAAAACGGCAAATTTTACTTAATAAAAATTCTGGTCACATCTCCTACCGTTATCAGCAAAATCAGCCCTAAAAGCAACAGCATCCCCAAATTATTTATTGTCGATTCCAACTTAGGATTGGCTTTCTTTTTGGTCAACATCTCGTAAACCACAAAAATTATTCTGCCTCCGTCCAAGGCCGGAAATGGTAGTACATTGACCACCGCCAAATTAACCGAAACTATTCCAAAAAAATGAATCACTGCTAAAATTCCCTGATTTTTATTAATTGCACTTGTGGCTTCGTACATCCCAATCGGGCCACTAACATCCTTTGGCACTACTCCTTTTAGTAAACTTCCTAACATTTCTAAAACTCCACCAATTATGATTTTTCCCCAATAATAGGCTTCCTTAAAACCAGCTACAATCCCTTTATCAATTCGATACCAAGGAATCTTTTCCATTTCTGTATTAGAAATCGCCACTCCCATTGATCCTTCGCCTTCGGGGGGATTCTCTCGCACTTCAATTTCTATCTGCCGCAAGACACTTCTATCGTTATTCCCCACATCCAAAAACACCATCTTCCCTCTATAATCAGCAACTTTCTCAATTAATTCATTTGTTTTAAATATCTCTTCTCCGTTTACACTATATATAATATCGTTTTCTTTAATACCTGCCGCTTCAGCTGGTGAATTTTCTGACACTCCAACAACCATAACTTTGTCTGTCTCCACTGGCACTCCCACAATTGCGTAAACTGTGCTAAAAACCACCACTGCCAAAACCAAATTCATAATTACTCCACCCAAAACAATCAACATTTTTTGCCACGGTTTCTTATATTCAAACGATTCTTTTTTACTAGCTGATTTTTCGTCTCCGTTCGGGTCTTCGCCATATAACTTACAAAAACCTCCAATTGGCAACCAATTTAAACTGTAAATAGTCCCTTTAATCTTTTTACCCAAAATTCTAGGTGGTAAACCCAATCCAAACTCCTCTACTCTAACTCCAGTCTTTCTCGCCGCTATAAAATGCCCCCACTCGTGAACTAAAACTAATATTGATAAAGCTACTATAAAAATAATTAAGTCCATTGCTAATTTTAACAGTCAATATTTAAATTTGCAGTCATAATTTTTTAGTGAATTTCAACACGCCAGCATTGACTGAAATAAAAAATTGATGACAAAAATTTAAATTTAAAATTATCCCCTGATTTCGGCTTCTTTTTTACTCGAAACTTCCTCTAGTTTTCTTATAAACTCATCTGTCACCTTTTGCAATTCAGTCTCATCTTTTTTAAATTCATCCTCAGAAACAGTCTTGTCTTGTTTTGCCTTTTGAAGACTATTTCTAAAATCAGCCCGAGCATCACGAATCATCACCCTAGCCGCTTCTAATTTTCTTCCCAGCAATTTCACATAGTCCTCTCTTTGTTCCACTGTCAACATTGGTAAATTCATTCTAATTATCTGGCCATCAACTGCTGGCACCATTCCCACATTTGCAGCTGTGATTCCATTAGCAATTTCTCGAATTAAAGTTTGATCCCATGGTTGAAAAGTTAAACTCCTGACATCTGGCACACCAATCGATCCTAACTCAATCAATTTCATTTTTTGACCACCATAAACCGTCACTACTACATTCTCTATTAATCCAGGAGTCGCTCTCCCAGTTCTAATAGAAGCAATATCATTAACAAATAAAGATACTATTTTGTCCATTCGGACTCTAACATCTGAAAAATTTATCATAAGTTATTCCTATTATATCAGTTCGTTTCTTTTTCTAAGAAACATTCTCCTAACAAATTACCCCCATCATCAACACACCACCAATTATATTCTCCATCATCAGCCAGTTTATCTTCCCATAAAATTTTCCCATTACTACACAAAAATTTAGAATCAATTCTAAAATTTTCTAAATTACACACACTAGAAATTTCTTTATTATTAGCACTGCTTCGGTTATCCAAGCTTTCCCCTACAATTTGCATTCCAGTCACCACCCCGATTACTGACAACCAAATAAACACCACCGATTTCCAGCTTTGCTGTTTAAACCATCTTGCCATAAATATAACTAAATATTAAATCATCAATAACCAACCTTCAATAAAACAATTTCTCTATAACGACCATATAACCTGGACCCCCTCCCCGGACAAGCTTCGCTACTGTCCGGGGAATCCATAAAGTTCATTCGAACCCTAGAGAAATTTGATTAGAATAATCTAGTTTTTCTTGATAATCAATGTAACGTTTAACCATAGTCTCTGAAATACCTAAGGTGGAAGAAAAATACCCCAGACTCCAAATGGAATTCTCTAAATACATTTCTCTGATGAATTTAAATTGTTTTTTAAGTAATAAAGAACTTCTCCATTTGATTTTTTGAACTACTGAAGAGACAGTAATGTTTGGTGGTATTTCTATTTGAATGTGAACATGATCATTATTAACATTGTAGGTAATCAAATGGAGATTAGGGTATTTTTCTACTACAGAATTAAGTATTTTTTCAAAGGCTAACTTAACATAAGGCTTAAGAAACTTTCTTCGATATTTAGTTCCCCAGACTAAATGGTACTGATGACGATAAATAGAATGACTCAATGTTCGGGTTCTCATGGTTGGAGCTTAACACAATTAAGCTCCATATTTTCCATTCATCCCCATTCAGCTGTCGCTTCGCTCCCCAAGGTAGCTTTGAATGGGGTATCCTGGAGAATTTAAAACCCTCCAGAAATTGGAGGGTTTTAATTTAAAAAAGATTATTTAAATCTCAAATCGAGCAAAGCGATTAAGTTTCATATTCTCTCCAAACTTAACCACTAATCCTTTAATTTTTTCCTCAATCGTCATTGAGGTATCTTTAATAAACTCTTGTTTCAAAAGTTCATCAACATCTTTTGGATCCATAGCCGCAATCTGCAAACAGATATCTTTAGTTAATTCTACAAAATCTTCATGTTTTGCTACGAAATCAGTTTCACAAAGTAATTCCACCATAACACCGATTTTACCCGTACTATGAGTATAAGTAGCTACTCTACCCTGGTGAGTTTCTCTCTCAGTCTTAGTTTCAGCTTTTTTAAGACCTTTGGATTTTAAAATTTCTTTAGCTTTTTTTTCATCACCACTAGCCTCTTCCAAAGCTGCTTTAATTTCCATAATCCCCAAACCAGTTTCGTTTCGGATCTTTTTAACTAATTCAATTATTTGTTTATTATCCATACTTTTTACTTTATAAACTTTATAACTTTTAACTTATTTAGTTCCTGCAGCTTTTATAGCTCGACCAACTTCTTCAACTAATAAGTTAACACTTTTTGAAGAATCATCATTTGCTGGAATTGCAAAATCTACATTGTAAGGATTAGCATCAGTATCACTGATAGCTACCACTTTAATTTTTCTTAATTTTGCTTCTTTAACTGCGGTCTTTTCTACACCAGCATCGACTACAAAAAGGACATCAAAAAGTTTATCTAAACTAGTTAGACCTCCAACTATCTTTTCTAATCGAGAAATCTCTTTATTAATTTTAGCGATTTCTTTTTTGGTACTTTCAGCAAATTTCCCATGTTCTAAACCGTCCTTAAGATCATTTAATTTTTTAACGTCTTTTTTGATTTGATCCCAATTAGTAATAGTTCCACCTAACCATCGATCAGTTACATATGGAATTCCAGCACTCATAGCAATTCGACGAACCGCTTCCCTTGCCTGCCTTTTAGTTCCTACCATTACTATTTGTTTATTATTTCTTTTTTGGTTATAGATAAAATTACAAGCCTTCTCTAAACCTTCCATAGTTTTGATCAAATCGATTACTTCAATTCCATCTTTTTTACCATAAATGAAATCTCGAGCCTTTGGATTGGTTTTAGAAGCCTTATGACCCAAATGACAACCAGCATTTAGCAAATCTTTTAATCCGATAGTTACGTTATATTTTTTATCTTCCTTAACAACTTCTTTCTTCTCTTCTGCTTTATTATCTCCAGCTTGAGATTTAATTTCTGAAGCTTTTTTCTCTTCTAATTTCTTTTCATTCAACTTTTTTATATTTTCAGCTGAAATCTTGCTCTGTTTTTTAGCTTTAACTACTAAAGCTTTCTTAACCAAAGATTTACCGCTTCGGTTGACGGTTTTTGTTATGACTTTTTTAGTCTCTGCCATATATGTATTCCAAAATTATTTGGAATCCTCCTTACTAAATCTCTGACACCGGGTTTTTACCCCAGGATTCTTGTGTCAAAAACTATAAAAATTAATTGTTCAAATTATAACACAACTTACGGCCAAACCAATATTAAAAATTTCTAAAATCAAACACCCCTTAAAGTTCAAAAAATTGATACAATAATTCATGTCTGAAACCAACTTCAGCATTCTTGAAGTTAGACTGCCACAAGAAAATGAATTCACTTTTGAATCCATGTCTTCTTTGCTGGCAAATTTTACTCAGTTCTCCAAACTCTCCTTTTTCGAGAAACTTGCCAACAAAAAGAAAACTATTGCTTCGCTAGAAATTGTCTTAAAAGACGGCCAGCTTCGTTTTTTCGTTGTTGTTCCTAAAACTGAAATTGAATTTTTCCGATCTCAAATTTTAGCCCAATATTCCAGTGCTATTACCCGAGAAACACCAGACTATATCGCTGATTTTTTCACCCCTTCCCCAATTGAACCAAATCAACCATCTCCAATTACAAACACTTCGTTTACTCAATTAGGTCTGGCAAAATCATACAGTTATCCTCTCAAAACTACTCGCGATTTTCGTGACACCGATCCTCTAAATTCAGTTTTAGCTCCACTTTCCCGATCTAACAATCAAAAAGATTTTTTCGTTTTTCAAATAGTACTTTCCTCTGCTCCCAAAAACTGGCAAGGAAGTATCATTAGCACTATCCAAAACGGTATCTTAGTCGACCGAGAAAAAAATATTCGTACTGCTCACCCAGATAAAGCTATATTTGAACAAAAGATCCAATACCCTGGTATTTTTGCTCAAATTAATTTTCTTTCCAATAATCCCGGACTTATTGCTTCAGTCTCCTCATCTTTTGGTGCTTATACTAACCCTCGTGGCAATTTCCTTAAATCATATTCACCAAAATTTTTCGCTAAAAACAAACTCCTAAAGGCCATCCAAAATAGAGAACTTTTTCCTGGACTCAAGGGTCAAATATTTAACACTGAAGAATTATCAGCCATCTGGCACTTCCCTAACAAGATGACCAAACTTCCAAATATTGCTTGGGGTAAAAAACTTTATTCCGATCCTCCAGAAAATTTACCAGTTG
>CAZCWF010000005.1:0-16042 GCA_964502305.1 uncultured Gammaproteobacteria bacterium
TTAGTCCCCTTACCACATAAACTGCATGTTCTCATAGTAAGGTATAATATCACAAAGATTTCTTTTTTTGGAATATGGATAATCTAATTATCAAGCTACTATCTTTTATTTGTCTTATTATTGCTATCACACTACATGAATTCTTTCATGCTTTAATCGCTGATCATTTAGGCGACCCTACTCCCCGATCCCGTGGACGGTTAACTTTAAACCCCATGGCTCACGCTGATCCTGTCGGTACTATTGCTCTTCCTTTACTAAATCTTCTTACCGGTTTACCCACTATCGGTTGGGCTAAACCTGTTCCTATTGACCCTTTTAATTTTCGTCATCCCAAAAAAGATGAAATTATAGTTTCTCTCGCTGGACCTAGCAGTAATCTACTTTTAGCCATTATTTCTTCTCTTTGTCTCCGATTTCTTCCTCTATCTCAAATTTTTTACATCTTCTTTTATCTACTCGCCTTAATCAATATTTCTCTCTTTGTCTTTAATTTAATCCCCATTCCACCGCTCGATGGTTCTCATATTTTACTAAATTTACTTCCAGAAAAATCACGTATCCAATGGGAAGAAACCTTTGATCGTTATGGATTTTTGCTAATTATATTTCTAGTATTTTTCCCTATTTTTAATGGTCAAAGTCTTATTAGTCTAATAATGACTCCATTGATCAGTCTTATCTCTGGTCTACTTCTGCCAACTTTTTAAGATCTTCTACCATTTCTTTAATTTCACCACTATTCATTCCATGAACAGTTGCCCCTTCTTCCAAAGTTTCCATTCCTGCCGCCATACAGCCAATACAATGGAATCCATATTCTTCCACCAAAACTTTTCCTAATTCTGGATAACTCTCTACCAAATCCCCAATCATAATATCTTTAGTTATTTTTATTTTTTGTTTTGTCATAGCAACAATTATAACTTAAATAAATAAATGGTAAAATAATCACCCAAAGTAATAGCACTTTGAATTCAAAATCAGAAAGGCGGGTCTCTCATGAATCGAACTGACCTAGTAGAAGTGAAGTTGGCAATACCCGGACAACCAGGCCATATTGAAGACCAAAAGCTACTTCTCGAAATCCTTAAAAAATACCAAATAACACCAATAGTAAGTGGAAGTAAAATACTTATAAAGGAAAAAGAGTTCTGGTCAATGACCTACAACATCCAACACAGATATGGCTGCGTCATTAGACGTATTCTTCCCGACAACCATCCACGCCGCCACCGCGAATAGTTCTTACCCCCAGTTTTCTTGCGCATCTGCGTATTGTTTTACTGGGGGTATTTTTTTACCAAAAATTAACGCATTTCCACCGCAAAAAATCCATCAAAACCAAAGTGACCAACTGACAAAAATTTCCATTATTGCTAGACTTAATTGTCCTATCTAAAGCTAAAGCTTTAAGAAGATGTTTTTTCTAGCTAAACTTCTTAAACGGAGAACTTGTAACTGAAAAAATTCGTTTTTCCAGTTCGGTTTTCCCCACGTTTTTCTAGCGTGGAAAAGTCACTATTAAAGCTACTTTAGGTGGGACAAAATTTTATGAAACCATACCTATCTATTGTTATCCCCTGTCTCAATGAAGAACATTTTCTCCCCAATTTGTTAAATAACCTTAACTCTCAAACTTACACTGATTTTGAAGTTATTGTCATCGACGGCAAATCTGAGGATAAAACTGTTGAAGTTACTCAAAACTTTAAATCCAAATATCATCTTTCTATTTATTCCAGCCCAGCCAGAGGCGTCTCATTTCAACGTAACTACGGGGCCAAAAAAGCTTTAGGTAAAGTTATTATCTTCTTTGATGCTGATACTCAAATCCCAAATGATTATCTCCAAAAAATAATTCATGTCTTTAAAACCAAAAAACCAGATTTTCTAACCACCTACATTAAAGTCGCTTCCAAAAAACCTTTAGAAAAAATTTATGCCTCCCTCAGTAATCTTCTCTTTGAAATAGGCAAAGTTTCAAAATCTATTAACTCATATGGTGCTATGCAGGCTGTCAAAAAGGAAGCCTTTTTCAAGGTCAAAGGTTACGATGCCAAAACCAAGTTTGGCGAAGACGAACAGCTTTTTGCCAAACTTTACCAACGAGGTTACAAATACCTAATTTTAAAAAACCCCAAATATATCTTTTCTATGAGACGCTTTCAAAATAATGGGGCATTAAAACCTTTTATTCAACAGATTAGAATTAATATTGAAATTTTTAATCACGGGCACCACAACAGCAAACTCGCTAATAAATATCAAATGGGCGGCAAACAATACCAATCAAAATAACTCCCTATTTATCATTTCCAAAATTTTTGGTAAAGTTTTTTGATTTTCATCTGACTCTTTTTTAATATACTCTTTATATTTATTCTCAAAATATTTAGGTCTCTTTAAATATTCCATTAAAAAAGTCGAGATTTCTCCATTCTTTTCTTTCACCCAACCTAATTTTTTCTTCCTAATTAATTCCACATTTCCATCCTCTTGTCCTCCAATATGAGTCATTGCTACAAATGGTTTCTTAACTGCCATTACATCAAACAAAAAATTTGGACCAGCTTTACCAAAAACCATATCACAAGCCGATAATACCTCTGCCATATTCTCTATCCACCCCATATGAACAATTTGTACCGGACTATCTTTTCTTAATCTTTTAAACATTTTTCGATATTGTTCCACTAAATTAAACGCCACTTTATCAATACCAGTATTAATTACAAAACCAACCTTTTTATCTATCATCAACATTGTTGGTAATAGTCTTGGCAATGAATTTGTCCCTAAGCTACCTCCTCCCACAAAAATTACTGGACGATCATCCATAAACCCGAGTTTTTTTCTCACTTCTTTATAGTCATATTTTTTATACATTGCTTCTCTAGTCCACCAGCCAGTAGCCACCATTTTATCTCTATCTATCCCATATTTAACTCCCTCTTCAAGAGCTGTTTTGTCATAAACAATATTTAAATCAGCCCCTTCAATAAAAGACACTGGATTTATTGTCCAAGGATCTGGCACTACCGCCCATAATTTAAATTTCTGTCCCGTTTTTTTTCTCCACCTAGCCAACGAATGAGTATGTAAAAAATAAGTACAAATAATCAAATCCGGTTTCAATTTCTCTATTTCTTTTTTTAATCGTGACAAATTTACCACCGATACCTCCTCCAACAAATCCCTCACCACTCTTCTCTGAGAAAATTTATGAAGTAACTTATTCGTTTTTGGAATATATCTGTAAGCAAAAGTATATAAATCCCCTGCTAAACCAATATTAGCCTTTATTTCTCTTAACTTTACCTGATAATTACTTTTTTCTTCATTATCTTTCAAAAAACCAAAGATTGCCTTAGCTATTGACCGATGACCCCATGGTAAATCATCTGTTAGTACTAATATCCTTTTCCTCTCTTTCATACCATTTATTCTACCGCAACTCTTTTTCGATTACTTCTCCCTTTACCCTTATTCAAATTTTTATAATTTGACGTCAAACTATGACAATTCGGACACAACAGTCTCAAATTATCAATTTTATTATTTCTAAAATTACCATCAATATGGTCAACCTCTAAAGGAACTTTTCCTGTCATTTTATTCACCTCTCCCCACCCACATAAAACACACTTACTATTAAATTTTTCAAACAAATATCTCCTCGCCCACGGCCTTAGTAAACCATTTGTATTTATCGGATTATCATTTCCTTTTAACCATTTTTCTACTTCCAATTTTGTTATATGGCTGTGTTGACATTTCAAACTGCAATATTTTCCAAAACTAGAATAATGAGCATGAAATTCTTTTCCGCAAAATAAACAAAAACTAGATTTTGCTCTTCTCGACATTTTCTAAAAGCAACTAATAATACATATACTCATTCTACTATTTTATTTTGGTATAATCTATCATTAACACAAGCCTAAGTAGCTCAGTTGGTAGAGCAACTCTCTTGTAAAGAGTAGGTCGTGAGTTCGAGTCTCACCTTGGGCTCATATTTTCTAAAAACTTTGATAAAATACCAAAGTACCTTAATAAAACTATGCCCGGACCTGTCTGCCGGTAG
Source organism: uncultured Gammaproteobacteria bacterium (assembly GCA_964502305.1). Taxonomy (GTDB): domain Bacteria; phylum Patescibacteriota; class Microgenomatia; order UBA12405; family UBA12405; genus WARW01. Next base: position 4,088 of record CAZCWF010000005.1, read on the forward strand.
GCAGATAGTTCAGTTTCAGCCACAGGCCGATCAGCCTCTGGCTGAGGTAGAGCATCCCCTTGGTAATTGGGGTAAAATTACTAATCAATGCCCGGATAGCTCAGTTGGTAGAGCATCCCCTTGGTAAGGGGAAGGTCATGAATTCGAGTTTCATTCCGGGCTCAAAATACTTTCCACTTTTTACTTTGCACTTTTAACTCAATTTGGAGGGTTGGCCGAGTGGTTTATGGCGCCAGTTTTGAAAACTGGTGGGCGAAAGTCCGCATGGGTTCGAATCCTATACCCTCCGCCATTTTTGATATTTTCCCTATTTTTCTATATAATTCCCCAATTTTAAATATATCTGTAATGCCAGATGTCCTATTTTAAAACGCCCTTTAAAATTTCAGTGTCGTTTTCAATGACATTTTAAATAAAAAACAAACTAACAAAAGAATTAGGAGGAGTAGATTATGTCTCGTTCATTCAAGGTTGGAATAATCCTGGTCACAGTAAGCATCATCGCAATAATGGCCATAACTTTTCTGGTTCTTTCTCCAAGAGAGATAATAACTCTTACTGGTACCGACATAAGTATCAGTAACATCCTTGGAATAGCAGACTCTACTTACATCCCCTATAACTCAATCAAAATCACAATAAACAATCCATCTATCAATGACAAGATTGATATCTATCTTGATCATAAGATAGAGATAGAAACAAAAGAAACTAAAAACTCTAAAATAGAAATAATAAAATCCGAAAAAAACTATACTAGGCTTACCGGCTATATAACTGAAAGTCTAACCTTCATCCAAAAAAATTATGAAGTTAGATTTACGTCAAACAATAGAAACTTTGCTATCACTATTTTTAGTATATGCGACAATTCAGAAAAATTCGCCAAAATAAAAACCCTTATTCTTATTTCCATTGCAATCAGTTGTATCTCTAGTTTTTGCTACTTAATAATTACCAAACGGCACTGAATAATCTTTTCCATCGGTGGAACTATAATTGACTTTATGTCAATTACCACCGGTGGATTAACTTTTACGTTTACTCTTCTCAATCATCTCCACCGATTTTTCCAACGACTCTGCTGTCATTACTTCCCCATCATTCACAAAATAAATTTCATCTGCATTTTTAATTGTATTTAATCTATGAGCAATAATTACTTTTGTAGTATCAGATGGCAATTTATCAATAATTTTTTGCAGCAAACTTTCCGTCACTGTATCAATATTAGCTGTTGCCTCATCCATCACTAATAATTTTGGCTTTCTCATAATTGCCCGCATAAAAGAAATCAATTGTTTTTGGCCCAAACTTATCGTTTCTGTTTCCGGAGTTATTTCGGTATCTAACCCATTTTCAAATCTTTCCACCAACATCTCCAAACCATCCTTTTTCAACTCTTTTTCTAATCTTTTTTTATCATAATTTTTATATTCCGGGTTTCCGTAAACAATATTTTCTCCTACACTACCACTAAAAATAAATTGTTCCTGCAAAATAAATCCGATCTGTTCTGACAATTCTTTTCCAGAATAACTTTTTATATCCCTCCCTTCAAAATAAATTTTTCCACTATCTGGATCATACAACCGGCACATCAACGCCGCCATTGTACTCTTTCCTCCCCCAGTTGGGCCCACAATTGCATAAGTTTTTCCTTTTTTAAAATCCAAATTAATCTTATCTAAAATTATTTTTTTACCATCATAAGAAAATTTCACATTTTCAAAAACTAACATCTCGTTATTTTTAACTTTTTCATCATTATCAACTACTTCCAAATCACTTTTTAAATCCAATATTTCTGAAATTCTTACCCATCCGGCAAAAGCCATCTGAGTATTAGACCACACCTGAGCCATCTGCCTTAACGGAGCATAAAATTTATCTGTATAACTCAAAAAAGAAATTAATAAACCCACCGTAATATTTCCACTCAAAATCATTCCCAACCCAGTAATTAAAACTATTGTAATTCCACCATTCCATGCCAAATCATAAATTGGTCCATTAATATTATTAGCTACTCCTGATCTCACCGACATGGCAAAATTATTTTCATTTGCCTTATTGAATTTATCTCGAAAAAAATCTCTCCGATTAAACAAAACAATCACTTTAAAATAGCTCAAACTTTCCTGAATTTCTGCCGACAAATTTCCCAAAGATTGTAAACTTAATCTATTCCTCTTACTTAAAAATGATGCCATCAAATATGTCACGATCACTAACCCTCCAGCCGGTAAAATCATCCACAAAGCCAATTTCCAGTTTGTCAAAAACACAAAAATCCCTACCCCTAATAAAGTAAAAATATGGTTCATAAATTGGTTCAATGACTGTGAAAAAAACTGATTCAATTTATCCGTGTCACTATTAATCCGAGAAATTAAATCTCCTAATTTATTTTGATTAAAAAATGACAATGGTAACTTTTGAATCTTTTCAAATACTCTAAACCTCAATCGATATAAAATATTTTGACCCACTTGCCCCATTAATACTGTTTGAAAATAATTCGTCACCGCCACCACTATATATAAACCAGCCAACAACCAACCATAATTGACCAATTCGCTCCAATTTTTACTCGCTATAAATTTATCTATTGCCCGACCTACTATTAATGGCGTCGCTACACTAATCGAAGCATTAACCAACACCACCAATAGTGCCCAAACCAATCTTACTTTTTCTCCTCCCAAAAACTCTCCAAACCTCGCCAATAATCTACCAACTTTTATTGAACTTTTTTTATCCGCCTCAAAATTTTTTAAACAATAGTCTTTCATTCTGTTGACATTTGTAAATTATATAACTGCTTATATTCTGCCGATTTTTTCAATAATTCTTTATGTGTCCCACAAGCCAACACTTCCCCTTCCATTAGTAAAATTATTTGATCAAAATCTTTTACTGAAGCAATTTGTTGAGTAATTAGTATTTGGGTGATATCTCCATAATTCTCTTTTAACCTAGCAAAAATATCTTTTTCTGTAGACCTATCCACCCTTGCCGTAAAATCGTCTAATAATAAAATTTTTGGATTTACCGCTAAAGCTCTAGCCAACGTCAATCTTTGTTTTTGACCTCCAGACAAATTCGACCCCCTCTCAGTAATTTTAGTTTCTAACCCATCAGGTAATGTTTTTATAAAATCATCTAAAGCTGCTGTTTCAACCGCCTTTTTCAAACTCCAATCATCCTCTTTATTTTTAAAATTAATATTTTCTTTAATTGTTAAATTAAAAATCGAACTATCTTGAAATACTAACCCTAACTGGTTAGACAAACATTCCTGAGAATATTTTTTTAATGGCACCCCATCAATTAAAATCTCACCTTTTGTTGGATTCATTAACCCCGACATCAAATAAAATATCTGAGTTTTACCTGCTGCTGTTGGCCCTAAAATCGCCGTCTTGGATCCAGGTTTAATTTCAAAAGACACATCTTTCAAGACCTGTTTCTGACCAAATTTTAAACTAACTTTTTTAAAATTTATTTTCCCTCTAATCGATTTATTCAATTTTCCAAAATCATTTTTAGCTTTAAAATCCAAAACTTCACTAACTCTCTGATATGAAGTCATTGCTCTGGCGATAATATTACTGATAAAACCTAACATAATTATTGGGAAAATCAGCATCGCCACATAAGTATTAAAGGCCGTCAAATCACCAATTGTAAATTCGTTATTTAAAATTAATCTCCCTCCCATTAATAAAATTAAAATTACTGTTGAATTAGCAATCAACCCAATTATTGGAATCAACCCAGAAAATAATTTCATGATTGATAAACCCAAATCTCGAGCTTGAGAATTTTGATCATTAAATTTTTTCACCTCTCTACTCTGACTGTTCACAATTCTTATCAATGCTGCTGCTACAATATTTTCCTTAATAACTTTATTTAATCTATCCAAAACTTCCTGAGACCGTTTGAAAAAACTTCTAATCCGGCCAAACAAATTAACAAAAATTATTGCCACCACCGGTACCACCAATAAAATAATCCCCCCTAATTTTAAATTTGTAGTTAATAGCATCACCGCCGATCCAATTATCATTACCATAGCTGAAAAAATTTGTACCAACCCCATAGTTATTGCTTGTTTAATATTGTCGACATCGCTAGTCAGTATCGTTAATAATTTCTCTGGTGTCATTTTAGTTACAAAACTAAAATTTTGATCCGATATTTTATTCACTAACTTTTTTCTTAAATCCTTTGCCACTGACTCTGATAAAAATGTTTGCAAAAAACTCTGACCCACCGCAAAAATAAAAATTACCACCGAAATTAAGATCATTCTCCCTGTTACTTCAGCTAATTTAAAGTTTTCACCAGTAAAAGAATCTATTGCCTTCGCAGTTATCTTTGGTATCCATAAATTTAGCCCATTATTAACCAAGGCTATAATCAATAACCCAACCAAAAAAGGTAAATATTGTTTAATTTCCCGAAAAATTCTATTAATTATTTTCATAAAATAACCCGTCCAGTATAATTGATTATAGATTATAATTAAACTCCCAAGTATTGAGTTTTACATCTATGAAAAATATATTTGTCCAAATCAAAAATTGGTATCAAAACCTACCTGACAAAAAGAAATATATTGAACTTATTTCTGCTGCCCTAACTGTACCTATGCTTCTAACTGTTATTGTTATTAACCTTAACAATATTAAAGGTCAAAATAAAACCAATACCACAAACACTTCGTCGAACACAACTCCAATCCAAGTTATTATTACTGGCAGCCAAGATCAAGAAAATAAAAATCCACCCCCTACTGAAAAAAATTCTCCCACCATCACCAGCGAAATTACTCCAACAGCTACACTTACCCCCACTCCAACCTCAACCTCTTGTATCAACGAAATTGGTCCAATTGAAATTATCTCCCCTCGAGAGGGTGAAATTATCACCACTAATAACGTTTGTTTAAACATTTCTACTGATTCAAAATATTGCCAACTCGTTTGGTCGTACAAATTAGACGATGATGATTGGTCTGAATTTAATAGTAACAATATTTGTTTTTACAACTTAGATAGTGGTTTAAAAAAACTTCAAATTAAATTTAAAAACACATCAACTGACGAAACTGTTACCTTAGTCAGAAATTTCACTTATCAAAACCCATCACCAACTACAACTGCTTCAACTATAAGTCCAACAGAATCAGCTACCCCAACTCCATAAAGAAAACCTGTTAATATTATTTATGTCATCTGTCCGACAAACAATTTATATTCTATTAATTTTTATTATTATTGCCATTTTGGGATTATGTATTTCCAAATTAATCACTGATAACAGCCATGTTTATACTGCTCCTACCGAAGAAATATTTGTTGTTCCCGATATCACTCCCGGCGAAACCAAAATTATTGATTGGGATACTGCCGACAAACTTATGTCTAATTGCCAAATCAAAGTTATTTTTCAAAAATATAATTTAGAAGTCACTCTTCGTGATCGTGATGGCCAAATTTACCAAACAACTGAACCTAAGATTAATGCCATTTTTGATCTCGCCAAAAAATACCAAGGCCCCTGTGACATAGTCCAAATGATAACTGAATAGTGGTAAAATAAATTACCAAGTTTAATCCCACGATTAAAAGTTTATTGGAGGTTTTCTATGAACATCAGAATCAACGGGGTCAACTTAATAATTTCCCTCAAAACCAGACGGACAATCCAGTCCAAATTTGTCCAAAAATTAGACCAGCTTTTGCCTCAATTTAGTAACGAACTCAAGGTTGCCTCACTAATTATCCAAAAGGACAAAAAATATAAAAATTACACTGCCAAGTTCGATATGAGTTTACCAGGTCAGAAAAGCCCAATTCATGCCGAAGTTACTCATCATGAATTAACCTCGGCCATTGTCGATCTGCGTGAAGCTGTCGAAAAGCAAATCAAAAAATACAAACACGCCGACTAATCAATTGTTATTTGGCTAAATTTAGTTTAAAATACCACTCATGTCTAAAACTAAAAAAACACCTCGTATTTTGATCGCCTTGGTTTGCTCCGAATGCGGTGCTCAAAATTATTTAACTGAAAAAAATAAAACCAATACTCCTGACAAACTTAAATTTGTCAAATACTGCAGATGGTGCAAAAAGCGAACCGAACACAAGGAATCAGCCAAGCTAAAATAATTCGTAGTCTTGAAAGTATTTATATCTCTCCCCTCGAGGGCTGTAATTTGGCTTGCAAATATTGCTACACCCAAAAAACTAGTAATGTTCTCTCTAACCAACAAATTTTAGATTTCATTGACAGATATTCTTGTTTTATTCATGAATCTTACTCATTGAATCTTGAATCAATTATCTTATGTGGTGGTGAAGTCTTTTTACTCCCAGATTTTCCTCAATTAGTTAATACTTTGATCGATAAGGATATATTTGTCACCATAATTACTAACGGTACAATTGACCGACTTGATGAGATAAAAAGCCCACAAAACTGCCAAATATTAGTCTCTCTTGATGGTCTAAAAGCTATTCATGACCAAAATCGAGGTGATGGTAACTTTGACAAATCAATCAAATATATCAAACACGCTCAAGAATTAGGTTTTCCTGTCGAAATTATGTTTTTAGTCACCAAAGATTCTTATCCCTTCAAAGATTCTTTTTTGCCTTCACTTTATAAACTTTATAACTTTAAAAACTTGGAACTGACATACCTCACTGATCGAAAAATGTCTTTAACTAACGAACAATCTTTAGATATTAAACTCCACTACCCTACTTTCCCCAACAAAAATTTTGGTTGTTATCAACTCAGTCTTCAATCAGATGGCAATATTACTGGATGTTGTGAATCTTCAATATCTTTAGGCAAAATTACCGATCATCCAAAAAATTACATCTCTAAATTTATCAAATCTCTTTCACCTTGTTTCACCTGTGGTCTTTGTCAAGGTTGCTGTGACCAAAACTATCTCTGTGGCTATCCGCAAGAATTCCACCAAAATTCTTGCCAAAATATAATAATTAAATTATTTAATAAAAATAAAAATTTGAAGTTATAATTTTGGAACGTGTTTCAACGTGGGCGACCACATTGATTTTCCAGTGGAAAAATTGATGACGAAAATTTTTAAAAAATAAATTAAAAATAATATATGATCTCTCCATCACACTTTATTCACGAATGGACAATACAATCCACCAGAAACTTTTTTATTGACCGAAACTTCCATGAAGTCGATACTCCAACTCTTCTGGCAAAAATCCCGATTGAACCCAATCTTTACCCCCTCAAAACCACTTGGACTCATCGTGATTTCACTTTTTACCTCCCCACTTCCCCTGAAAGTGCTTTAAAACGAGTCATTGCTCAAGGAATTGGTGATTGCTTTTCTATTGCCAAAGTTTTTCGCGATTTAGAAGACATCGGTCCAACCCACAATTTGGAATTTTCCATGCTCGAATGGTACGAAATGGGCAAAACTCACCACGATATTGCCAAAACTACCCAAGAATTAATTTTAAATTCTCTTCATTATATCCAACAAAAACTAAATCTGCCTCAAACTAATTTTATTACTTACCAAGGCCAAGAAATTGAACTTGGAGGCGATTGGTATCAATTTACTCTAAAAGAATTATTCCAAAAATACGCCAACATAGATTTATCCCAAAATCTTACTGCCGAGCAAATTATTGCCACCGCCAAATCTAAATGCTATAACATTGATGGCGTAACCACCTGGGAACCACTTTACACTCAAATTTTTATCAACGAAATTGAATCAAAAATACCTCAAGATAAGCCGTTTATTATCTTCGACTACCCTACTCAAACCTCCCCTCTTTGCCAAACTTGTCCTAACTCTCCTGGCTTCAGCCAACGCTTTGAATTCTATATTGGCGGTATGGAAATCGGTAACGCTTACACCGAATTAACTGACTCCAAAATCTTAAAAGACAATTTTGAAACTGAAACCAAATTTAGACAAGAAAACAATTTACCAGTTCATCCTTATGATCAAGAATTCGTCAAAGCTTGTGGCAATATGCCGCCTTGTGCCGGTATTGGCCTAGGAGTCGATCGCTTAGCCATGTTATTTGCCGATACTCAACACATTAAAGATGTTCTTTATTTCCCTACTTCACAGCTCATCAAAGAATAAATATAATTAACGTAATATATGGGTAAACCAACATCAAAACCAAAAGTCGACAATCGTTCTACTATTCTCAAAGGTTTTATCAAACCAACAGTTCCTAATTTTTCAGGGACTAAATCTCCAGTAAATTTTAAACCAACTGCTCGCATGGGAACTATTAATCGCGGCCGCCGTTAAATTCTTTTTTGAATTTCTTTGTCCAACCAATAGAGTTTTTGAACTCCATTTTCTAATTTGAAATAATGCCAAATATAGGGCAACAATAATCCAACCAGCAATAAATCCACCAACCATAAAACCAGTGATTTCAAAATTAAGCTAAACAACACCGTCACCAAAAACATTCCCGCTACCACTAAAGTCACCATCAAGTGAATCAACCTTTCGTGCTGCAAAAACCCAATCATCGCTCGATGATCCTCCAAAACCCTTTTCCAATTTATTCCTTTCTCAGTATGTTTCAATATCAGTTCTATTTCCTTCGTCCACTTATCTAAAAAATCCGTCATAAATTATTTTACTCTTTTACAATTCTTTTTTATTTGTTTCAAAACATTATTCCAATCTTTACAAGGAATTATATTTTGATTATCCGATTTAAATTCTAAATTTTCATATAAAAAAACTTTTCCTTTATAAATTTTACTTTTAACAAGCCATCTCACCAGAGACGGATTGTCATCTACAATAGCAGATACCTCTGGGTATAAATATTGCAGTACTTTAGATTTCCATTTTGTCCCCTCTCTTTTATTAATACCCTTTGGTCTTAAAATCACTGGAGCCTTAACAAAGCCATGTTTTTTTAACCAAAACTCCGTTCCATTTCTAATTAAACTTGGTCTGGCAGTGATATAAGCCACAATCGGAATAATTTTATTTATTTTAGCCACCAAATCATTTGCATTTTCAATCAAAGGCAAATCTCTTTGTAATTTATCCGAATTGATAATTTCATCAACAATCTTTTCCGCCTCTTTATTCTGCCAACAGGGTGCATTTTGAGTCACTCTATACTTCAAAAAAACTTCCCTAGCCGTCAAATTCTCTGGATTACCAATATCTTTTGACAGTCTTTCTACCAAACAACCAATAGTAAATGACAATGTCTCGTCAATATCCAAAACCAAACCTTGAATCTTATTTTTCTTTAACTTTCTCTTTAAAGCAACTATTTCTTTTGTCTTGATCCTCATTGATTTTTATATTGTTCTACTTCATCAAACTTAAACTCAATCTTAACCCTAGCTATTTTAAACATTTCCTCAGATTCTTCCCCACCTCTATATTTCCTCTGACAAACCACACGTTTAATACCACAATTGATAATCAACATGGCACATGTCCTACATGGTGTCATTCGGCAATAAAGCGTCGCTCCGTCAATTGAAATACCTCTTTTAGCTGCCTGACAAATTGCATTCTGTTCCGCATGAACCGTCCGAACACAATGCTGAGTAATAGTTCCATCCTCATGTAACGCTTTTCTCAAATCATGACCAACTTCATCACAATGAGGGAAACCTTTTGGTGATCCAACATAACCAGTCACCAAAATTTGATTATCCTTAGCAATTACACAACCACTCCTCCCTCTATCACAAGTTGCCCGTTTAGCCACCGCTTCCATCACTTCCATAAAATATTCGTCCCAACTTGGTCGGACATATTTAGTTATTTCTGTTTTTTTAGTCATTATTTTCAATAATTTTTAATATTTCTTCAATTTTTTCATTAAGTTCTTCAATCGTTCCATTATTATCAATTACAAAATCTGCCATGTTAATACACCCTCTCAAATTTTGTTTATTTGGATCAGTCGACTCCATTTCCTTTTCTTCATCAGCCAAAAATTTCTCAAAAGACACACCATCTGTAGTTGTCCCTCTTTGAGAAATCCTTTCATACCTTGTTTTTGGATCAGCATCTACCGCCAACAAAATAAAATTACCTTTTTTTCTCAACAATTCAACCTCACCTACAGCTCTCAAACTTTCAATCACTGCATTATTACCCAAATTTAAAGCTCTTTTAAATAATTCCTCAGCTACATATCCAGAACCATTTTTATTTCTCAAATCATTGGCTACCACCACCATATTATCTCGATTATTTTCTAAACCTCGTCTTTCAATTTCTTCTACAATCAAAGCTCTGGCCGAAAAATGCTCAAACCCTCTATTTTTAGTTAAAAAATCAACAATTGTCCCTTTTCCTGCTCCAAGTGTTCCAGTAATCCCAATTATTATCATTGAAACCAATTTACCATCTATCTAGCTTCAAAACAATCTGTCAATTTTATGCAGGTCCGCCCCGAGTCGAACAGGGAAAAGCAGTTTTGGAGACTGCTGTGATACCATTTCACCACGGACCTAAATACGTATGGAATTCTACCTTAAATCTTACTCTATTTCAAAACTAAAATATTCTTTATCCCCTCAAGAATATCATTTGGACTTTCGGCCATAAAATCCGCCTTATTCTTCTCCAATCTCTCCCTTTCATGTAAACCCCAAGTCACTCCAATCGCCTTTATTCCCACTTCATGAGCTTCCTTTACGTCCCCTACACTGTCAGTCACCAATAAAGTTTCTGTTTTTTTAATTTTATATTTATCCAACACAATTTTAATTTTTTCTACTTTACTCGGGCTAAAATGCTTTCCTAAAATCTCCGTAAAATATTTATCCAAATTATGTTTTTCCAAAAAACTTTTTATCGAATTTTCATCCGCCGATGACACAATTATCAGTTTATAACCCCATAAATCTAAATCAGAAATTACCCTATCCATACCCTCAACTGGAACTAATTGAACAACTCTTTTTGAATACTGTTCAAAATAATGAGCAAAATAAGAATCGTCAAAATTATCTCGAAGTTTTTTATTGTAAACATTACCGTCAGCCCAATCTTGTATTTCAGAATAAGTAATATCTGATACCCACTCTTGATTAATTTCCAAAGACATCTGGCAACTATTCACAATCACCCCATCAAAATCAAACATAATCACTTTATTCTTATCTATCATAAAAAATCAAAAACAATTCTTACTTTATACTTTTAACTGTCTCAAGTGGACCTAAGGGGACTCGAACCCCTGACCTTCCCCATGCCATGGGGACGCGCTACCAACTACGCTATAGGCCCAAAAAGATTACTTATTTTAGCAAATTTTTCCCAAATTTTAATATTAAGCTAAAAATTCTGTTTTCCTCGTCTACCCTAGCTCTACCCTATGCAAAAAACATTTGGATCAAATACCAGAAATAGCCTTTTTGTGTTACCATGTAGCTAGCCAACCAGTTAAAAATTAATTTAATTTATTTAAAGTTTTTACTTTAAACTTTAAATTTTGAAGTTACAATTTTGGAACGTGTTTCAACGTGGGCAACCACATTGATTTTCCAGTGGAAAAATTTGTAACGAAAAATTTAATAATCAAATAAAAAAAATGACTGTCACAAAATGTGTTATCGCTGCTGCTGGTCGAGGTACCAGATTCTTACCTGTAGTTAAGTCTTATCCCAAAGAATTAGTCCCTATTCTTTCTAAACCAAATATTCAATATTTAATTGAAGAAGCTATTGGTGCTGGGATAACTGAGATTGCTATAGTTCATCGACATGGAGAACACTCTATTGAAAAATACTTTACTCCTGATGCTGATTTAGAAACATATTTAACTGACAATAATAAATTAGAATACTTAGATAGTTTAAAAGCCATTTGGTCTAAAGCTAAACTTACCTTCATTGAACAACCTACTGATTTGCCATATGGCA
>CAZCWF010000006.1:0-14858 GCA_964502305.1 uncultured Gammaproteobacteria bacterium
ATTATGTAAGAAAAAAACATAATTAAACTACCAGTAAGAAGATCATCTTGATGACGATTTTGGGGCAAATCGTGAACGGATTTTTCGCTTAAATACTGACCAGCACCCATGGAAAGTGCTTCAACTGAGATGGCGACTAAAGCTGAGAGAATAATAAATTGTTTATTTTGAACTCCAACACTAATACCAACAACAATACCAGTGGTTGAAACTAAGGCATCTTGAAAACCAAAAACTAGACTGCGAAGGTAGTCTTGGTTAATTTTGAGAGACATAAATAATGGTAGCAGCAAAACTTGTTATAATGAACTAATCATGTCGTCGACAATAAGAGCACCGTACATAGATTTAGGGCTAGGGGGAGATTATCCAGTAGAGATGAATTATGCCATCAGATTTTATACTAATCCCCCACAGAATGAGAAAATTCCTAGTATTGGTGAAGAAGGAGCAACACTGAAAGGTGGACAAAGAACTAATTTCCATGGACTAGTACCAATTTTGAACGGAGATAAAAAACCGGTGGGTTGGGCGGAAGTGACCAGAATAGTTAGTGCCAGACCAGAATTTATGCCGATTGAGGAAGTGGTGTCTTGTGGGTTTAAAGATTTAAGCGAGGCAGTAGATTATATTAAGCGAGAACATGGAGAAGAATTTGAAAGAGATGGAGTAATAACAGTGTTCCATTATCGAATAGAAAAATTAAATGAAAGATAATTTAAGAAAAATAGTTTTGATTTTATCAATATTGTTTGCAATGTTTATAAGTTTGTTTGTCTTGGATGTATTTGAACAAGAAAAATGGTTATTGGCGTTGGTAATACATTTAGTTCCGACTTTTATGATAATAGTTTTAACAATAATTTCATGGAAAAAAGAATTACTAGGTGGAATTTTGTGGATAATAACGGCAACAATAGTAATGTTTACAACAGAAATAGGCTGGATTATTACCCTACCAATAATAATAATTGGAGGGCTGAATATAGTGGCGGGAAAGATGGTTAAAAAATAATAATATTGGATTAACCAATGCTTTACTTAAGCGTTTTTTCAGGAGTATTATTTAATTAGATTAATTACTTAAAAATAATGAAGAAAATAAAAAAATGGTTTACGGATGTGGGTAAGGTAGTTAAATTTGAGTATTTAGAGGTAAAAAGATTTTTAGCCGTCAATAAAGTATTAAGTGGAGTTTGCGGTATTTTGATATTAGTTTTTTTGGGACTAATAATAAGAGTAGTTCAAATTAAAAAGGCTTCGGAAACGGCTTTGTTAAATAGTGGAATTAATCAGATTTTGATTGACAGTTTAAATCAATCAAATGAGGAAATTAATGAAAATTATGCAATTAATATGGATTTTGCTAAATATAATTTGGAAAAGACTTCAGTTAACCCGAGTTTGCCAAATTATGTAATTTCGGCTAATGAGTTGGCCAATTTAAATAATTTTCAGACTAAATTAAAGAGGGATTTTAGTGAAGTGCAAAAAAATGCCTTGGAAAATGATAATTTTTTTGTAGTAAAAAACACTGATAAATTTTGGAGGAACAAGGTGGATGAATATGCTAATAGGAGTGATGACTGGACAGCTTTGTATGATGATGAGATTAGCGGTATTAATAATCCATGTTACAGAAATCCAGAGGATGCGGTTTTTATTAGCAGTGATTTTTTATTACATGTTTACCATCGTTTATTAGATAAAGAATTTGAGTATATAGAGAATAATAAAATGTATCCGGTACTATCAAAAATGACTGATAGCCTTTTGGCGAAAGCGATAGATGATTATAAACAACAAGATGATAAAGATAATAAAGAAAGTTATGAACGATTAATTGCTTTTTTAGCAATACCAAAAGTGATCTTGGATTCGGCAAAAAGTGAGTTAGGGCCGAGTATGGCAGACCAGAAAGTTGATACTGACGAGAATATTTTGGCTAACTTGGAAGGAATGAAAGAAAATATTCCGAACGAGTCGTACAAAATGGCATTAAGTGAATTAAAGTTGGTTCTGGATAATAAACAAGTTATGTCATCCCCTATTTTTGGGAAATATTTACAAAGCGCCAACATTACAGAAATGCAAGATTACACTCAATTTACCCCAAGAAGTCATTACACTAAAAATTCAGTGCTAAGAAGTTATTTTAGAGTGATGATGTGGTACGGAAGAAATAATTTTGCCTTGGTGAGTCCAGAATTGACCAGAGATGCAATGAATTTGACTATGATAGTTAAAAAATCTGGTCAATTACAAAATTGGGAATATATTTATATCCCAACGGCTTTTTTGGTGGGTAAATCTGATGATTTAGGGATAATTGAATATAAAGAAATTTTAGATAAATTAAAAATCGCTGATATAGACGATAATTCGGTTTTATCAATTCAGACAGAAATGAAAAATTATCAGGGACCAAAAATTCAATCATCAGCGATAGCTGGTGATGGAGTGTTTACAACAACTAAAGATGATCTGTTAAGTAAAACTAAGGGATTTAGATTGATGGGACAGAGATTTACCCCGGATGGATTTATTTTTTCTAGTTTAACTCAAGGAGATGAGCTGGCTGATACACAAACAGGTCAAAAATTACCAAGTTCGACCACGGCTTTGATGGTAATGTCGATTTTTGGTAATAAAACAGCAGATGAATTAACTCAAGAATGGATCAAAAATAATGCTGCTGATTCTGATAAAGTTTTGAATAAAAATATTGGTCTGCTTAAAGGTCAATTTGACAAACTAACTCAAGACACTTGGACTCAAAATATATATTGGGGGTGGTTGTATACTCTAAAAGCTTTAAATCAAGATGATGGAAATAAAAATGGGTACCCAAATTTTATTAAAAATGAATCTTGGAATAAGAAAAGCTTGCAAACAGCTTTGGGTTCATGGACAGAGCTAAAACATGACACATTGCTTTATGCTAAACAATCTTATGCAGAAATGGGTGGTGGTGGAGATGAGTGTGAGATTAAGCCGGTAGTAAAAGGCTATGTAGAGCCAAACATAGAATTTTTTGATAGATTATTGGCTTTAATAAAAATGACAACTCAAGGGTTAACCGATCGAGGTTTAATTGATGAAACCATTACTTGGAGAAATAATAGACTAACAAAAGAAATAGAATTTTATCGAACAATTGCTGTAAAAGAATTACAGAATGAAGTTATTTCTGATGATGATTTTGAATTTTTGAGAAATTCGCCTGGAACATTAGAATTTATTCTAACTAATATATCTCAAGATGAAATGAAAGAAAAAGATAGTAGGTCGGCGTTAATCGCTGATGTCCATACCGATAATAAAAAACAGGAAATTCTTTATGAGGCTGATGGAATTCCGAGTTATATTTTTGTAGCAGTCAAAGATAAAAACGGAACCAGATTAACTAGGGGTTTGGTTTATGATTATTATGAATTTACAAAGCCAACTGGACAAAGATTAAGTGATGAAGACTGGCAAAAGATAAACTATACATTAGACAAGAGTAATTTACCAATACAACCTGATTGGATAAAATCATTGTATAAGTGAAAAAACTAAAAATAATTTTGGTTTTTGGATTGTTGATTTTAGATGCTTGGGTGGTGATTTGGTTAAAAAATAAAAAGAATATTGTTGAAATACAAACAACTTATCTAAATGAAGACCATTATTCAAAAAAGGAGACAAATGAAGTATTCGAAAAGTATAATAATAATGAAGAAGACGGTATATTAGCCATAATTACTAGTCATCATTTTTTAGCTAAAGACTTGATAGCTCAGACCTTTTCAAAAGTTAGTGGTGAAAATATAGAAAAAGTAATATTGGTTAGTCCGGATCATTTTAAACAAATTGGAAAGAAAGATTGTTTAGTAATGACAGCACATGTAGGGTGGAAAACTTTTTGGGGACAGGCAGATCCTGATAATTTATCGATAGAAGGAATTTTAAAAGATGATAAATATTGTCAAGATATAAATAGTTTTAGAGGAGAACACGGAATTTTTACTTTAGTCTCATTTGTAAGAAATTATTTACCAAGAGCAAAAATAATACCGTTAATATTAAGATCAAAAAATGATTATGATAGTTTTTATGATTTAGGAAAAAATATGGCAAAAAATTTTAGTGATGAAAAGACGTTATTGGTGATAAGTAGTGATTTTTCTCATTATACAACTGAATCGGAGGCGAAAAAGCAAGATGAACAAAGTATAGAAATATTAAAGATTAAAGATAAAGAAAAAATATCCTTGGTAAATAGCGATTGTCCTCAATGCGTAGCTTTTTTGTTTGGGTATTTAGGAAAAAATTCTCAATTTAATTTAATCAAGAATACAAATTCTTTTGAGATATCCGGCGAAAACAAGGATTATGTGACAAGTTATGTCAATGGATACTATAAATAAGGCAAAATTTTCTAATGATGGGAGCAATAATCTTTGAAGATGATTTGAGATCGGTTGGGGGTGAGATTGAATAAAAATTAGTTATTCTGATCTAAGAGCTTCGATGGGGTCGAGTTTTGAGGCTTTGAGGGATGGGAAAAAACTGGCACTAAAAGAAACGCCCATAACAACGATAAATATTTTTATGATGGAAAATGGGGTTAGGATATAGAGAGTAAACTCTTCAATATCTTTTAAAAATGTCATGTGAGTAATGGGGTTAATGATTAAGCCAAGGATTGTAGCTAGAACCACTGAAACAAGATAACCCCAGAAACCAATACATAAAGATTCAAAAGTGAATAATTGGAAAATTAGTTTTTTACTACCACCAAGAGCTTTGATTAAACCAATTTCTTTGGTGCGTTCAAGGATCCCCATTAAGACAGTATTAACAATACCAAAAGTAGCCACAGCTAAAGAAATAGCGGCGACACCAAGCATAATAGCCCTGAGAATATCAACAATTTGAAACATTTGTTTATTTTCGTCTTCATAAGAAGAAGCTTCTATACCAGCATTGGAGAGTTTTTCTTTAAATTCAATAACTTCTGATTTAGATAAATCAGTGATATATATTTGTAGATAGTCTGATGATTGGGGGTTGACTGATTGTGGAGAAACTATTTGGTTAATATAGGTGGCTGTTTCATAATTTATTTGAATTGGGCGAGTGCTTTCACTTTTGTGGGTAACACCAGAAATAACTAAGGAAAATTCTTTGATAACTTGTTGTTTGTTATCCCAAACATTAAAAGCAATAACTTTACCAACAGCGTCATCAGCATTGATAAAACCGAGCGGCTCGATATATTCCTGACTAATTAATATTTGATTAAATTCGGGAACTTGACCACTAATTAATTTAGCTGAAGTATCGGGGTAAATCACACCAGCGTAACCAGTAAATTTTTCATAGCCGTTTCGAGAAATGGAAGCGAGGTTAATATATTGAGGATAAAAAACATCTTTTATAATAGTAGGATAGTTATTTTTGAGATAACTAACGTCTGATGATCTAAAAACTTGAGTATCGGTTTCTGAATCTGAGTCTTTAAACTTAGTAATTTCTCCATATCTATAAAGATCGGCACCTTTTTTGGTAAGACGAAAAATGCGAGATGAACCAGTTTCTAAATTATTAGAAACATATTGTTCAAAACCATTACCAACACTTTCGGCAACTAATAAAGTAACCGAGCCAATAACAACTGCCAGAGTAGTAAGAATAGTTCTAGTTTTATTTCTAAAAAGATTATTATTAGAAGTGGAAATTATATCTTTTATTTTCATAGATTTTTAACTATCTTACCGTCTTTAATCATAATTTGTCTCTGGCACTTTTTGGCTAGATCTGGATCGTGAGTGACTAAAATTAAAGTAATCCCTTTTTTGTTGAGATCAAAGAGAATTTTTTCAATTATTTCACCATTGGTACTATCAAGGTTCCCGGTTGGTTCATCAGCAAAAATTATTTGAGGGCTACTAACCAAGGCACGAGCAATACAAACTCTTTGTTTTTGCCCTCCAGAAAGATTTTTGGCTTTATTGTTTTTTTTATTTAAAATATCAACTTCGTTTAGCATAGCGATGGCTTTTTCTTGACGAACCTTTTTTGAATCTTTACCAGTTATTTTTAAGGGTAAAATTACATTTTCTAAAACTGTATCATTAGGGTTTAAGAAGAATTGTTGAAAAACAAAGCCAAATGACTCACCTCTAATTTTTTCTAGTTCTTTTTGAGACATCTGAGAAACTTCATCCCCATTAATGTAAAGTTGGCCAGAGGTAGGCTTATCGAGACAAGCTAAAATATGCATTAGAGTAGATTTTCCACTGCCAGATTTACCAATAATGGCAATACTTTCACCTCTTTTTATTTTAAAAGAAACACCATCTAAAGCTTTGCAAGTGTCATCTTTACCACCATAAAAACGGGTAATATTTTTAGCCTCAATAATAATATTTCCAGAATTACTGTTTGACATAACTAAGAGTATCGCCGACGTTAATACCAGATAAAATTTCAATTTCTTCATAATTTTCCATACCGGTTACAACTTCTTTTTTCTCGATAGTTTGATTGTTAAAAAGATCAACATAGCGTTTACCTTTATCACTGGTTATATATTGTCTAGGAATAACTAGAGCATTATCTTTTTCTGAAAGCAAAACTTCGACTTCTGATGTCATACCCAAATGATAATTGTAATTTTCTTGATCTCTTTGGTAAGAAATTTTCACTTCATATTTGGTATTAGTAGTATCTATTGGCGAATAAGAAACATAACTAACTGTGCCCTCAAAAGGAGATTCCCGGTAAGAATCTAAAGTTATTTTGGCTTTTTGACCAACTTTTAATTTAATAACGTCTTGTTGATTAACTAAGGCCAAAATATATTCGGTTTCGGGATCAACAATTTCAAAATAGTCGGTAGAATTAGGGTAAGAACCAACTTGGGAAAGTGGTGCTTTGGTAACGATTCCTTTTATGGGCGAAGAGAGATAGGATTTTTTGACAGCCATATCTTTTAACTCAACATCAAGAACAGAATTATTTAGATTAATCTGCGATTTATTGATAATTCGTTTCATTTCAGCAATGATTTTAGGATCTGATTGGTCACCAAGGTTATTATCAACAACAGTTTGATCAAAACTATCACGGCTAACTAAATAATCGTTTAAACTGGCTTTAAGTGATTTTTCAATTTCGCTGGTATCTTGTTTGGCTAAACCTTGATATTTTTTGACTTGATCACCTTCTTTGACACCAACCCAAGTGATCTTACTATCACTAATAAAATTTATTTTTGCTTTTGATGAGGCATCAAGAGTCCCAGATAAATAAATTTTTTCTTGCAGATTTTTGGTTTCGACAATAGTGGTTGTTTGAATTGATTTTTTATTTGAGTTTTTGATAGCTAAAAATATGATTAAAGCAATTACCAATAAAATGGCAATGATAATTATTTTTTTACGATTTTTTTTCATAAATGAATTGATTAGTGAGAGATTGAAGGAATATATAATTCAAGCTTGTTGGTGTTTTTATTAGCAAAAATTTGCTGAGAAACAGACTCCATTTCTGGGCTGTAAATTTGACCATTAATTTCTAGTAAAGTCTCATTAACGAAATTAAAGTTATTCCAGTTGTACCAATTTGGTAGCTTAATATAAGAAAGTTGAGAAATTTTTTCATCATTTTCAGTTAACCAAAAAAGATATAAATCAGATTTATCTGATTGGGGTTTGGCGATCAAGAAAATATTAGAATAATCATCGACTAGTTGGAATAAAAATTGACTAGAAGAAAAATCTTTGACTGTTCGGGATTGATTATCAAAAGATAAAATGACTTCATCTACAGCTTTTGATAATTTAGAATAGTCGTCTCGGGAAAGACTATATTTTTGTATTACAGTTTTATCATTATCTTGAGAATAAATTTGGGAATTACTTTTATAAATTAATCGAGATTGATCATCACCAATAATACTAATTACATTGGCACCACTTTTTAAGACTGACTGACTAAGAGCGGCATCAAGTTGATTATTCTTGGCTTCGAAGAGATTGATAATTGATTGATTGGCGGTAACTTTTAAAGTATTTAAAGAACCGATGATTTTTAAACCAACTTTTTTAACTAAGTCGATATGCCAATCTCCAGAATTTGAATAAATTTCCCCGTCAACATTATCTAATTTAATTAAATTAGGATTGTGAGTTTTAACATCAACCAAAACAGAGCTGACGTAGCCAGTACAATCAGTACAACCAAACCAAACTTCATTTTTTCCTTGGACAGATAATAAATCAGAATTATTCTGAATTTTTAATTCATTTATTTGATGCTGGTTACCAGTGACAACCATAATATTTTCGTCAGATTGAGTAATCTTAACCTGCTTAACATTAGAGATATCGACTGAATTTGGATTACTAATTTCAAAAGTTTGAGAATTTGATTTGTCGATAAAATTGAAGTATTTAAGATGGTTGGTAAAAGCTGATAAACCAGATTGGTAAGACGGATAGGTTATTTTGGCAATTGAAGCAAAAGTGATCAAAGATGATACCCAAATAGCAAGAAGAACTAAAACTTTTTTAAAGGAGGTGTCCCATTTTAGCTGCATCAGGTTTTCAAAAAGATCGAGAATAAAAACTAAAGGAAGCAATAAAACTAATCCAAAAGAAATAAAACCGATTTCTAAAAATGGGCTGCTGATTGATCTGATAAAACTAAAATCAAAATAAGGCAGAGTGGGGTTAAAATATAAAACGACTAAGCCGACAACAACAGCAACAATACAAAATATAGTAAAAATAAAACTAAAAAAACCTAAAAGACGAAGTGATAATTTAATAAAAAATTTAATTAAATGACCAAAACTAGAGCTTATTTTTTGTAATAAACTTTGACTTTTATTTTCTAATGAAGAAATAACTCCAGAAATTTTTGATTCAGTGGCCGAATGGAGTTCGTTGATAGTGGCTGGACGACCTTTCATTTCCAGCTTTTCAAAATTATTTTCAGCCTTGGGAATAATTAACCAACAAGCAAAATAAATTATTAGAGCTAACCAAAAAGTATTTGGATTTAAGAATAAAACAACAAAAATTAAGCGGATAAAAATAGATTGGATACCAAAATACCAAGACAATCCAGAGGCAACTCCAGCAATAATTTTTCTATCAATGTCCCTAAAAAGTTTTTTTCGAGAAAGTGAATTTTTGGCTTCAGAATTGTCTTCATCTCCAGTGATATCACTGATTGAACCCATTTCTTGAATAACATGATCAACATCTTCGATCTGAATAACTTTTTTGGTTTTACCTAATATTTCACTAAATTTTTCGGCGATCCGAGATTCAATATCATCAATAATCTCAATAGAATCTTGATCAGAGAAATGTTTTTTTATGTCAGAAAAATATTCATCTAACTTAGAGTAGGCATCAATATCAAGGTTAAAAATTTGACGATTAAGGTTTACTGAAATAGTTTTTTTCATTTTTGATTTTTAATTAATGAGGTAATTGATTGATTAAGATTTTTCCAAATTGATAAAACTTGTTGAAGATTTTTTTTACCAGAGTCTGTAAGTTGGTAATACTTACGTGGTGGCCCATTTCTAGATTCTTGCCATTGATATTCAAGATCACCATCATTCTTAAGACGACTTAATATTGGATATAAAGTTCCCTCAACAACTAATAAATCACTTGATTTTAAGGTTTTTAAGATATCACTGGCGTAGACTGAACCGTGGCTAATGACCAAAAGAACAGCTAGCTCAAGCAAACCCTTGCGAAGCTGAGAAGTTTGTTCATTAGAATCTTTCATTGTTTTGTATTATACACCTAGTACTTGGTAATGCAAAGTAGTAGTTTTAAGGTATTTTTAAGTTTTAAAAGTTAAAGTGTTTTTAATTTAAAAATTTATGGAAACATGAAATCAAAAATTGGTTTAATTGCAGTTGTTTTGTGTAGTGGTTTATTGCTTTCAGCTTGTACCAATAAACAAACGACAACTGCAAATAGTGAAACAATCGGAAAGCAAGCTCAACAACAGAATAGTGAAGGTCGACCTTCAGGAGTTCCACAAGGAAATGATATGGATCAAAAGCAGCTTGATTTGGTAGCAGCAGCTGAAAAATTAGGAATAACTGAGGAAGAATTGAGATCGGCTTTGGGAATGGAAGAAATGCCTCAGGTAACACCGGGGGCAGAAGGAACTCCAGGAGCTAGACCAAGTGGTGAACCAAAACAAATTGATTTGGCGGCTGCAGCAGAAACTTTGGGAGTGACTGAGGATGAGTTGAAAGAGGCTTTGGGTTGGGATAATATGCCATCGAGTGGAACTCAAGGCGAAAGAGATAATGGACAAGGACCCAATGGAACAGCAACAACTACAAAAGAATAAAATAGAAGATAATTTTAAGCCCCGTGTAAGCGAGGCTTTTTAGTTTATTAAATACAACCAACATATTCCCCTGTTTTGGGGAAATTATTTTTATAATCTTCTAAAAGAATAGGGGTTAGATTTGGGGGTAAAAGATTGTCAGGTAAGTTATTTAGATCAAGCCAAGTAGAACAAACTTGACCATCAGGGTGTTGAGGGTCGAGACATTGTTCAACTTCTTCAAACTTATTAATATCGCCTAAGATAAATATTTCTACACTGTGTTCGTCTTGACTATGGTCTTTGAGATTTAGAAGATGATCACGAATATAAAGAATTTTTTGAAAAGTAAACTCAGTGTCAGAGCCGCACTCTTCTTTGATCTCACGAATACAACCATCTAGTATGGTTTCACCATATTCTAAATGACCACCGATGTAAAAATAATAATTTTTGGTTTTATTATGAGTAACTAAAACTTTACCGTTTTTAATAATAACCATTCGGAGACGAACATTAATTTGAGGATATGACATAAAATAATTATAATAAGTTTATGAAATATAGAGAAGTAGAATTGAAAGATGTTTTGGCAGTAATTTGGAGATTGATTATTTTTGTGATTATAGAAATAGGCTCAGCAATTTATTTATTAGAAAAGGGTCAGATTTTTTGGTGGGTATTGACACTTATTATTTTGTTGGTTTGGATTGTAAACTGGCATTGTAAATATTTTGGATATGAGTGTGATAAATGTGGTCATAAACAGCAAATTAACTTTTTGAAAGAGTTTTATACTCTGAACTTGGTAAATAGAAAATATTTGAAGTGTGAAAAGTGTGGAAAATGGAGTAAAGCTAAATTATTGGTAAAAGAAAAATAAAACCCTCTATTTACTAGAGGGTTTTAAAGTTAGTTAATTTAAATAGTTATTGAATTTGGTTAGGCATTGCAGGATTTATTTCAATGGTTTTTCCAGTGACACTACCTGTATTGCTGTCAGTAGTCCCATCAACTCTAATCTGAGTACCAACAATAAGATCATTTTTTGAAGCGGAGACAGATTGGTTAAAGATAGTGGAATCAGAGACTAAAATTATTTTTGAACCACCATCAGATGTTTTGATAGTAATAGAAGAATCGTCTACTTTGGTAATTTCACCAGTAACAAAACCACCATTATTGTTTCTTGGACCAGTAGAACTATCACTGTTTTGATCAGATCGATTACTGGTTCGATTATTACTGTTCTGACCCATCATTTGAAATTGACTAGATCGATTAGAGAAAGAAGATTGAAGATGTTTTTTTTGATAAAAAATACCGGAAGTAAAGCCAATAATTAAAAAAACAACTGATAAACTGACAGGTAAGATAAATTTTTTATATTTATTTTCTTTTTCGGACATAAATGAATTAATTAATAATTAAAATTATTTTTAAACCCTCTTGTCCCTTGATAAACTCGGGACATCCTCCCTTAAAAAAGGAGGAAGTCTTTTATAAAATAATTTTCAATAGTTGGATTGTAAAAAATAACACTGAAAGAAAACTGAAATTATTCGTAACGAAGGGCTTCAATAGGTTGGAGAGAAGAAGCTTTTTTGGCAGGATACCAACCAAAAAGAACACCGATACCAACTGAAACAAAGAAGGCTAATAAAACAGAACTGATTGAAATAGTAAAAATAGATGAATTAATAGTGGCGTAAATATAGGCAAAAACGATTCCAATAATAACACCAATAACACCGCCACCAAAAGTAAGAATAATTGATTCGGTTAAAAATTGAGTAACAATGGTTTTCTTTTTAGCACCAAGAGCTTTTCTAAGACCAATCTCGCGAGTACGTTCGGTAACGGTAACCAACATTATGTTCATAATACCAATACCGCCAACAATTAGAGAAATAGCAGCAACTCCTGATAATAATGTAGTAAAAGTGCCAGTAACACTAGAAATGGTTTCTAACATTTCCTCGGAAGAACGGATCGTAAAATCGGCATTAGAAATATCAGCGATTTTATGACGAGCAAGTAGAAAATAACCAACCTGATTTTGAGCTCGAACGATAACATCACTACTAACAGATTGAACAGAAATAGAGGTTAAATAGTCGACTCCAAAAAGTTGTTTCATTCCAGTGGAAAGAGGAATATAAACGGCACTATCGGTACTACTCATACCGCTAGTTCCTTTGGCGACGGTAATGCCTACAATGGTAAAATTTAAGCCATTAATTCTGATGGTTTGGCCAAGGCAATTGTAATTAGAATCTCCATAAAGTTCTTCAACAGTATCAGGGCCAATAACAGCTACGTGAGAATTGGAATTGTAATCACTGTCAGAGATAAAACGACCACTACTGACTTTGAGGTTGTGGACTGTAGAGTAGGCAGTCTTAACACCATAAACAGTAGTATTAGTGTTGGAATCACCAGCAACTATTTGATATCTACTAGAATATTCTGGAGAAACTAAAGAAACAGCTGAAAGATTTTCGGTTTCAATAGCCTCAGCATCAGCTAAAGTTAGAGTCTTAACAGTACTGGCACCACGAACCATACCAGAACGTTGAGAAGCTGGTGAAATAGTAATGAGATTAGAGCCAAGGGATTCAATTCTAGATGTAACTGATTTTTGAGAAGATTGGCCAATAGAAATAAGACCAATAACAGAACCGATACCAATGATAATACCAAGCATGGCTAACCCAGTTCTCATCTTATTTAATTTAAGATTAAGAAAACTTTCCTTAAACATTTCCCAAAACTCAATCATGTTTATCTACCTCCTTTTTAATGTTAGCGGCAGTAAGACGACGGTGTTTATTGACATTGTCACTGACGATTTTACCATCTCGAATAAAAATAATTCTTTTTGCATGTTGGGCAATATCTGGCTCGTGAGTAATCATAACAATGGTATGGCCTTCATCATTTAACTTTTCAAAAATTTCCATAATTTCATCGGCTTGAGAACTAGCAATATTACCCGTAGGTTCATCAGCTAAAATTAAAGCTGGGTTTAAAACTAAGGAACGGGCAATAGCTACACGTTGTTGTTGACCGCCAGAAATTTGATTACTGGTGTGATGAAGTCGGTCACCAAGACCGACCATTTGTAAAAATTTGGTGGCGGTCTTTTCCCGCTCTTCTTTGGGAACACCAGCGTAAGTCATGGGTAACATGACATTTTTAAGAGTTGAAGTTCGAGGTAATAAATTAAAAGCCTGAAAGACAAAATCAATTTTTTGGTTTCTAATTTCAGATAATTCGTCATCAGATAAGTGGCTAACATCTTTTTCGTCAAGGATATATTGACCTGAGGAAGGTTTATCTAAAGCGCCGAGAATATGCATAAGAGTTGATTTTCCTGAACCTGATGGACCCATAATAGCGACAAATTCACCTTCATTAATTTGGAAGGAAACATTATCAAGGGCAATTGTTTCTAAAATATCAGTTTTATAAATCTTAGAAAGATTTTTAACAACAATAATTGGTTTTAATTTTGATTGTTTTTGTTTAGGCATAGTGGAATTAATTACATACCTGGAGGACCACCAGCGCCAGTCATCATGAAAGTACCACTACTTCGAGTACTATTGGAATTTGAAGAACTAAAATCAGAAGAAGTATTATTATTAGATTTAGCTTGATTAGTGATAGATGAAGCGACGATTGTATCCCCTTCGCTGAGGCCGTCAACAACAACTGTTTGACTATCATTGGTCGAGCCAACAGTAATAGTAACAATAGAAGTGTTACCATCATTATCGATAGTCTGTACAGTAGTGGTTCCATCAGAAGTTGTGTCAATAGAAGTTGATGGGATGAGAAGAACGTCAGCCTGAGAATCGGTAATAATGGTGGCAGTAACAGCCATGTTGGTATAAATCTCTTTGTCTGTATCATCAAGCAGAACTACAACAGAATATGAAGTCACACCAGAATTGGTGGAACCGGCAACATCAACTGATAAGACTTCACCAGTGAAAGTAACGTCTTCAAAAGCATCGAGGGTCATAATAACTTTTTGACCGGATTTAATTTTAACAATATCTGATTCAGTTAAACTTAGGGTAGCTTGGTATTGGCCTTCTGGATTAGTAATACTACCAACGGTATGAGAAGTGACTGATGACGAATTTTCACTACTATTGGTACCTGTAGAGACGGTAATAGAATCGGAAGAATTGGAGATAATAACACCAGGAGCAATACTTAAATTACTGATAGTTCCGGCAGTGGTGGCATAAATAGTTGAAGAAACTTTTTTGTAGTTATCATAAGCATTGGAAGTTTGTTGTTTGGCTTTGGAAATAACGGCAGTGTAGTTATTATAGCTAGTTTCATCGGCAGTAAATTTTTCTTTAGCTAATTGGAAAGATTTAGTAACAATAGCCTCTTCGTTGTAAGTATATTCTGCTTTTGTTTTTGGATTCCAAGCACCAGCAATCATATTGTTGTACTCTTCCTGGGCATCTAAAACAGCC
>CAZCWF010000007.1:0-14663 GCA_964502305.1 uncultured Gammaproteobacteria bacterium
TTTGTCGGTCTTGCTCCAATTAGTTTTTTCCTAGTCACTTTTGGTATTTATCAAATCAGTAAAAATAAAAAACTTATTTTTAATAAAAAAAATCTATTATTCTTCTCGATTATTCTCTTTATCTTTATTTATCACTCAGTTTTACTAGCCAAATATATGCGTTATTTTTATCCGATTTATCCTTTGCTAATAATTTTTGCTGGATACGGTTTAAGTAAGTTTAAATTAAAAACTATTAGTATTATTTGTTTTATTGATATAGTTGTCTCTCTTGCCTTTGTTCATCTTTATTTGATTCCTCACAGCCGATACCAAGCCTCAGAATGGATTTGTCAAAACATTTCTGAGTCTTCTACCCTCTCATCAGAGAGTTGGGACGATTCTCTTCCACTAAACTCTTTATCTTGTCAGTCAAAATTATATCAATACCAAGATTTAGCTCTTTATGATTTTGAATCAGAATCCAAGTGGTCCAAAATTAACCAGCAATTAGAATCTGTTGACTATCTAATAATGTCGTCAAATCGCCTATGGGGTTCTATCTCCAAAGACACTAAAGGATACCCTCAGACTGCAAAATTTTATCAAGATCTTTTTGACGAAAAAACTAATTTTAAATTTATTAAAAAGTTCTATTCTTACCCTGGTTTTTCTCTGCCTTTCTTAAATAAATGCTTAATTATTGGCCCTTCAGTTTATCCTTATCAAGACACTAAAAATAGCTTTTTTGAAGTTGATAATAATTGTCTCTATCCGGGAATCTATTTTCGTGACGATGCTACCGAAGAATCATTTACAGTTTACGACCACCCTCAGGTCATTATCTTTAAACATCAATAGCCATGCTTTTATTTCTCAAAAAAAATCTCTATCAAATTTTTCTTGTCCTAATTTTAATTCTGGGTTTTTTCTTAAGATTTTATAAATTAGACACTAATCCTTACGGATTTTTTTGTGATGAAGCCTCAATTGGCTACAATGCTTATTCTCTGATAAATTCAGGTACCGACGAATGGGGTGTTTCTTGGCCATTATTCTTCAAAGCATTTGGTGAATTTAAAGGGCCAATCATGATTTACTCAACCTTACCTTTTGTTTACTTTCTCGGACTTAGTGAATTATCTGTCAGACTCGTCTCTGTTCTTTATGGAACCGCTACTATAATAGCTATTTATTTTCTTGGAAAAAGACTTTTTAATCGACAAGTCGGTTTGATAAGCGCTTTACTACTAGCCATTTCTCCCTGGCATATCCATTTCAGCCGTGTCAATTTAGAGGGGTTAATTCCCTTTGTTTTTTTTACCGTTTTGGCTACCTGTTTTTGGTTGAAATTTCTAAAGACAAAAATTACTTCCGGATATTTGTCAATCTTATTTTTTAGTTTGGCATTTTATTCTTATTTCCCCGCCAGAATTTTTATTCCGCCATTTTTTATCTTTCTCGTGTTTTCCAATTTAAAATTCTTACTCAGAAATTATAAAGGTATTATTAAACTTTTTATTTTTGGTTTAATTTTAATTACCCCGATGATTTTACATTTAACTTTTGGCGAGGGATTGTCTCGCTGGCAGCAAGTAAGAGGAGATTTTAATCTCCTAAATTTAACCAGAAAATACTTTCAGTATTTTTCATCAGACTTTCTCTTTTTTCAAGGTGATATCGATTTTAACGGTCAGTTTATTACTCGTCATTCTGTTCGTGGTCTTGGAGAACTTTATCTTTTACAATTGCCATTCATTCTCATCAGTATTTTTTATCTTATAAAGGCTCTCTTTAAAAAAGAGTATTTAACTATCCTTGTTTGGCTTTTTATTTATCCATTTTGTGATTTATTTACTTCCTCTGTTTCACCACAGGCCACTAGAACTATTATTGGTGTAATTCCTTTTCAAATTCTTACCAGTCTCGGTATTTATCAATTGTTTAAATTCCTAAAAAATAAATTTTATAAGATCACTACGATTGCCATTATCTCGATTTTATTCGTGACTTCTTTTCTTAATTATCAAAAACTTTATCAAAAATACTCTCAGTATTCTTCTGATTTTTGGGGTTGGCAGTCAGGCCCAAAAGAAATTCTAACTTACTTCAAATCCCACCAATCTGAGTATGCCCAGTTATGTCTTGAAGGTGTATTTAACGCCCCAGAAATTTTTATTAAATTTTATGATCCAAAAAATATTTGTCAAGGGAAATGTCAGATTTGTAGTCTTGAAAGTTTAGATCAGAACAAAAAACAACTCTTTGCTATATCTGCAGAAACTTTTAATGGACTTAGTCAAAAGACCAATCTTAAAGAGATTATTTATTATCCTAATCAACAACCAGCTTTTTATCTGATTAATTTTGAGTAAAATACAATTACTTATTCTATGGATTTTAAAGATTTTTCAAAAACACACACCCTTCTTTTCTGGCAGCCAAAAACCGATTTGTTTAAAACTATTTCTCAAAAAAAATACGGAAACCTGTTTTTAGTGTTTTTTAACTATATTCTTTGGGTATTTTTATTTTATGTTTCATATTGTCTGATTAAAGGTAATGCAAATGTTTTTTGGCAACTTTTTTTAGCTACAATTTTAAGCGAAATCATAGAAAAATTTCTTAAAAAACAGATCTTTTGGCAGCGTCCTCTTCATCTGAGAGACAACTGCATTCCTGGTGGTTTAATCAAATCTTGTTATAAACATGGTAGTTTCCCTTCAGGCCATTCTATAAAGATTGCTTTCTTTTTTATTTTTCTTCTCCAAAGTCCAGGATGCTTTTCTTTATTGCCATATTCTCTCATTACTTTATTTTTAGCTTTCTCCAGAGTCATTTTAGGCCTTCATTACCCAATTGATTTATTAGGTGGCTTCGTTATTGGTGGAATTTTAGGATCTATCATTGGCCAAATAAGTTTCCCATTATTTTTAGTTGAATTTATCCAACCAATTTTTAACTTTATTTTCTTTATTAAATAGTTTATGAAAAAATTAAGAATTAATTTTTTGATTTCTCCCTTTTTTAAAGGGAGATGTCACTTGGTAACAGAGGGGTTTTAAATTATGCTAAGTGATTTAAGTTCGATCTTTTTTTGGTGGCTATCAATTTTTGGTTTAAGTCTTTTGTCTCTTCCTATAATTTTTTATATCTTCTCTAAGTTTTGGGATCGTGGTTATATTTTTGCTAAGACTTTATCTTTAATTTTAATCACCTATTTTGCTTTAATCTTGGGAATTTTCCATATTTTACCTTTTACTTGGTGGAGAATTTCTACTCTTATAATTCTTTTTCTCGCTTTTGATGGACTTTTTTTAATTAGACACCATCGCTATCGTGATTTTTTTGCCACATTTAAACGAAAATACAAAATCTTTATTTTTGAAGAATTAGTCTTTCTTCTGATCTTAACTGCGTGGTCTTTAGTTCGCGGTTATGCTCCGGATATTGAAGGCTTAGAGAAATATATGGATTGGGGATTTGTTAATACCGCTCTTAGGTCTCACTTTTGGCCACCTCAAGACATGTGGTTTTCTGGTGAACCCATTAACTATTACTATTTTGGTCATCTAATCTTTGCCTTAATTACAAAAATATCTCGTGTAGTTTCATCTGTTGGCTACAATCTTTCTATCGCTACAGTTTGTGCTCTTACCTTTACTAGTGCTTTTTCTTTAGTCTCCAATATCACTCATCTTTCCTTATCTAGAATTAATTTAAAAAAGATACTTACCGCTGGAATTATTTCTGCTTTCTTAGTCACTTTTGGTGGCAATCTCCATACCGCTTTCAAAATTATTAAAAATAATTACACCAAAAACGATAATCATATTGTTTTTACTAAAACTGCTTGGACTCAAGCCTTTTCTTCATATTGGTACCCGGATGCCACCAGATTTATTGGTCACGACCCGGACACTGATGATAAAACCATTCATGAATTTCCTCTTTATAGTTTTGTTGTTGCTGACCTCCATGGTCATATGAATGACATTGCTATTGTTTTGTTTTTCTTAGCTTTTTTGTTTGTCTCGTTTTATAAACCCAAAAAAATATTCAATACATTCGTCGCTATTTTTTCAGGCTTTATCTTATCTGTTTGTTATATGACCAATGCTTGGGATTTTGCTGTCTATGGTTTAGTTTTAGCTGTTTTTACTTTTTTGATCAACTACCAGTCAAGTGGGTTAAAAGGTCTAATCAAAACTATTTTTAATGGTCTATTAATTATCGTTTTTTGGTATCTCTTTTCCTATCCCTTCTCTCTCAATTTTATCCCTATGATGGAAGGCATAAAGATATCCGACGGCCACAGTCCTTTCTATCAACTTTTTGTTCTTTATGGAGGTTTTTGGCTTATTTGTCTTCCCTTTGTCTGTAAAATATTTTCTTATCTCTTTAAAAGTCAATTTAAAAAAATTAACTATTCTCACTGGTTTATTTTCTCGATTATTATTAGTGCTACTTTACTAATCATCATCCCTGAACTTATTTATGTCAAAGATATTTATATTTATGAACATCGTCGAGCTAACACTATGTTTAAACTTGTCTATCAAGCTTTTATTCTCTATTCCTTGGTTTCTGGCTATATTTTAGTTAAATCATCAAGTATTTTTAAGTTTTGGTTCAAAAATATCTACAAAATTATTTTCGCTCTTATTTTTGTTATTCATCTTATTTACCCTTATTTTGCTATTAAATCTTACTATGGTAATTTAAAAAATTATCAAGGTCTTGATGGTCTTAAGTATTTAGAAAAACTTTATCCAGATAATTATCAAGCTATTCTTTGGATTAATCAAAATATTTCTGGGCAACCAATTATGCTTGAAGCACCTGGCGACAGTTATACTACTTTCGACCAAATTTCATCAGCCACCGGTTTACCTACAATTCAAGGCTGGATTGTTCATGAATGGCTTTGGCGTGGTGGTTATGATGCCCCAGCCGCTCGCCAAACCGATGTTAACACTATTTATACCTCTAATGATTTGATCGAAGTTAAAAATTTATTAGATAAATATCAAGTTAATTATATTTTTGTTGGTGCCAAAGAATACGAAAAATATGAAGATCTTAATCCTCAAAAATTTGAAGATATTGGTGCCAAAATTGTTTTTCAGTCTGGTCAAACTACCATTTACCAACTATAGTAGATTTACATGTCCGATATTTTAGAAGGTCTTAATTCTCAACAACGTCAAGCTGTAACCCACACCGGCTCACCACTCTTATTATTAGCCGGTGCCGGTTCTGGTAAAACTCGCGTTTTAACTCATCGAGCTGCCTATTTTATCGAAGGAAAAATTGCCACTCCTGATCAAATTCTTCTTTTGACGTTTACTAATAAAGCCGCCGATGAAATGAAAAATCGCCTCCAAAAACTTATACCTACGATCTACGATCTACGATCTAAAAACTTCTTTGCTGGAACATTTCATGCTTTCTGTTGTAAAGTTTTGCGAGCTGATGGTCACCATTTAGGTATTGATCCAAAATTTGTTATTTATGACAGTAACGATCAGGAAGATTTAATCAAAATGTCTCTGATTGATTTAAATTTAAATCCAAAAGAATTTAAACCAGCTAGTATCATGTATTTTATTGAAGCTGCCAAAAATTCTTACCAAACACCCAAAGATATGATTGCTCAATCTCATGGTTTTTGGCAAGAATATGCCGCCAAAGTTTATCAGGTTTATCAAAAAAAACTTTCTGAATATCAAGCCCTTGATTTCAACGATTTGCTTTTCAAAGTTGTCCAACTTTTTATTGATCATCCAAAAGTTTTAGAAAAATATCAGGATATTTACCGCTATATTTTAGTCGATGAGTACCAGGATACTAACCAGATTCAATATCTTTTGACTAAACTTTTAGCTCAAAAATATCGTCAAATTACTGCCGTTGGTGATGCTTCTCAAGCTATTTATGGTTGGCGAGGTGCCGATTTTAAAAACTTGATGAATTTAGTCGCTGATTTTAAAGACATTAAAATTATCAACCTTGAGCAGAATTATCGTTCTACTCAAATAATTCTTGATGCTGCCAACTCTGTTATTTCTAAAAATACTTCTCACCCAGTTTTAAAATTATTCACCAACAAACAATCAGAAGACAAAATTAAGCTTTTTGAAGCTGATTCAGAAATTTCTGAAGCTGAGTTTATTGCTCAAAAAATTAAATTCATTCAAGACAACCAAAAAATTCCTCTCAGAAATATAGCCGTTCTTTATCGAATGAATGCTCAATCTCGTGTTTTGGAAGAGGGCTTCCTTAAATACAGTATTCCATATGTTTTAATTGGTGGTATCCGCTTTTATGAACGTGCCGAAGTTAAAGATATTTTAGCCATGATGCGCTATGCCGATAATCCTCATGATAAAGTTTCTTCTGATAGATTAGGAAAAGTTTTTGGCAAACGCCGCCTCACTACTTTTATGGATCATCTCCAGAGTTTAGATATTTCTTCCATGACCTCTTTAGAAATTCTGGAATCTTTAGTTACTAATTCTGGCTATCTTGATCGCTACGATCCTAAGGATGAAGATGATCAAAAGAAAATCGAAAACATTAAAGAACTAAAATCTGTTGCTTCCACCTTTTTGAAACTTGATGATTTTTTGGAAAACATTACTTTAGTTCAACAGGAATATTCTTTACAGGAAAAAAATAAGAAAAAAGAAAATCGCGACGGTGTCCGGCTTATGACTCTACATGGCGCCAAAGGTTTAGAATTTGAAGTTGTCTTTTTGGTTGGTTTTGAAGAAGGAATTTTACCTCACTCTCGTTGTTTGGTCGATGAAACTGAAGTTGAAGAAGAACGCCGTCTTTGTTATGTCGGTATTACCCGTGCCAAAGATTACTTATATATCACCTATGCTTCCCAACGTCTTTATTTTGGCAAAAGTTCTCTTAATGAACCTAGCCGATTTTTAGCCGATATTCCCTCAGATTTAGTTGAAATAGAGGAAACTCGAGACGTTATCAAAGACTATCGCCATCGCCGCGACACTTCCGACGACGATCTTATCTACGATCCTGATATATACTAAGTCATGGAAAATATTTCAGAGTTAACCAAACCATTACTTGATTGGCTAGCTCTCAGTGACAAATTAGAAAAATCAGATCTGATTTTTGTTTTTGGTGGCCCGACTCTTAGTCAAGCTAAAAAAGCTCAAGAACTATTCAGCCAAGGTTACTCTCAAAAAATTTTAGTTACCGGCAATACTGGCACTTTCAATAATCCTGATTGGAATAAACCAATTGCTAATATTTTTGCCGATTTTTTAACCAATAATGAGGTTCCTCTAGAAAATATTTTAATCCAAAATACTTCAATGAATACTCTTGAAGATGTCACTTTTTCTTTGCCAATTATAAAAAATAATTTTCCTCATATTCAAAAAATAGTTTTAGTTTCTAATCCAATGCACCAACGTCGTTGTTTTGCTACTTTCAAAAAACAATTTCCTTTTCCTGTTGAAATTATTAATCAATCTGGTGATAAACCAGATATTGATAAACTTAATCCAGATGAATTAAACGATATAGCTACTCGCTGTATCCAAGAATGTGATAGGCTAATAAAATATTCCGCCAAAGGCGATATTGAAAATACTATAATTCCCCCAGATATTAATTCTATTTATTTAAAACTTAAACAAATTTTAAACATCTAACATGTCGGTAAAACTTCTAAGCGATAAAGATCAAAAAAAATATAATTCTGTGATTATTCACCCAGTTCAAACTTGGGAGTGGGGAGAGTTTCAAAAATCTCAGGGTCATACTATTTTCCGTTTCGGTGTTTTTGATAACAAAGATAAAATTCAGACTGGTTTTACTGTCAGTTTTCACACCATTCCTAAAACCAAATATTCTATTGGCACTATTCTTCGCGGTCCCAAAGTTACCAGAGAATTGTTAAAAGCTGTTAAAAAAGTTGCTCAAGATCAAAATGCTATTTTTGTAAAATTTGAACCGGATGTTTCAAAATCTGACGCTTCCATGAATTTTTCTAATTTAGTTGTGTCTCCAAAAGTCGCCTTTTATCCTCATACCTTCAAAGTTGATTTAACTAAATCAGAAGAACAACTCCTCGCCGATATGCATTCCAAAACTCGTTACAATATTAAAATTGCCAATCGTTACGGCGTTGAAGTTAAAGAAATGACTGATGATAAAGGTTTTGAAATTTATCTCAAACTTCTTTTTGACACCACCAAACGCCAAGGTTTTTATTTACACACATTAAAATATCACCGTGATTTATGGAAAATTTTAAAAACGACCGACATTCCTCACATTATGTTGGCCTCTTATCAAGGTAAAGTTCTTTCCTCTTTTATGCTTTTCAAACTCAAAGATCAATTATTTTATCCTTACGGCGCCTCGCTTGATATTCATCGCGAAGTTATGGCTCCGACCTTACTTATGTGGGAGTCAATTAAGTTAGGTCAAAAATTAAAATGTAAAACCTTTGATATGTGGGGTTGTCTTGGTCCCGATGCTAAAGAAAGGGAAAATGGTTATGGCTTTCATCGTTTCAAACAGGGTTTTAATGGTAATCCTTACGAATATGTCGGTACTTACGATTATGTTATCAACCCTACTCTTTATAAAGTTTACAACCTAGTTGATAAAATGCGCTGGAAACTCCTTCGCCTCAAAGCCAAAATCACTAAAAAATAGTGTAAAATACTCTATGTCTTCAACCAAAATAACTATTGACGATCTTGAACACATAGCCAAGCTTGCCCGAATCGAACTCACTGAAGAAGAAAAACAAACCTTTTTACCTCAGCTCGACTCTGTTTTAGATTATTTAGACATTTTAAATCAAGTTAATACTGATGATATTTCTCCAACTTACCAAGTTAACGGACTTTCTAATGTTATCCGAGCTGATGAAGTCAAAGAATCTTTACCCGTCGAATTAGCTACCAGTACTGCCGCCCGAGTTAAAGATAATTATTTTGTGGTTACCGCTACTATCCCAGCCAAAGGCTGGTCCACCTCTGGAGGGAAAAAATAACTATGGATTATTCAAAACTTTCTATCACTGAAATTAGGCAAGGATTACTTGATAAAAAATTTACCGCCCAACAAATCGTTCAATTTTTTCTAGATAAAATCGCTCGTCTTGATCCTCAGCTCAAAGCTTTTATTACCGTCTCTGATGAATTTGCCTTAAATCAGGCAAAAGCTATCGATGAAAAAATTGCCGCTGGCAAAGAAATTGGTAAGTTAGCCGGGTCAGTTATGGCTGTCAAAGATATTTTTTTGACCAAAGGAATTCAAACCACAGCTGCTTCTCAAATGCTTAAAGGTTACATTCCTCAATATTCTTCTACCGTTTTTCAAAAGTTAGTTGACGAAGACGCCATTTGTATTGGCAAAACCAATACTGACCCTTTTGCTTTTGGTGGTTCTACTGAAAATTCCGGTTTTTTTACTACCAAAAACCCTTGGGATCAAACTCGTGTTCCTGGCGGTTCTTCAGGTGGTTCAGCCGCTTCTATGGCTGCTGGCTTATGTACTTTCGCTTTGGGTACTGACACTGGTGGTTCAATTCGTTTACCAGCCAGCCTATGTGGAGTTTGTGGTCTTAAACCTACTTATGGTCTTAATTCTCGTTATGGTATTACTGCTATGGCTTCATCTTTTGATTGCCCCGGAGTCTTTGCTAACAGTGCCCAAGACTTAGCTATTTTAACCAAAATCACTGCTGGTCTTGATCCTCATGACGCTACTTCTTCACCTCATCAAATTCCTGATTATGTTTCCCAGTTTAAAGATATCAACCTTAAAGGTTTGAAAATTGGTTTACCCAAAGAATATTTTACAGATGCTATCAATAAAGAAGTTTCTGATTCGGTTATGGCTGCTGCCAAGGAGTTTGAAAAACAAGGTGCCATTCTTAAACAAGTTTCTCTTCCCAGTACTGGTTTAGGTATCGCTGTTTATTATATTTTGGTTCCTTCCGAAATCTCTGCCAACATGGCCCGTTATGAAGGTATTCGTTTTGGTCAATCCGAAACTGATGCTCCGGACATTAATTCCTACTACATGAAAACTCGAGGTAAATATCTCGAAGCCGAACTTAAACGTCGTATCATGATTGGTACTTATGCCTTATCTTCCGGTTATTATGATGCTTATTACACCAAAGCCGCCAAGGTCAGGACTTTAATTAAAAAAGAATTTATGGACGTTTTGTCTGATGTTGATGTTATTCTTGCTCCAGTCTCTACTACCACTGCCTGGAAAATTGGTGAAAAGGCCAACGATCCTCTTCAAATGTATTTAGTTGATGCTTACACTGTTTGTATCAATGTTGCCGGTGTCCCATCAGTCGCTATTCCTTGTGGTTTTGATTCTCAAAAACTTCCTATCGGTCTTCAACTTATCGGCAATTTCTTTGAAGAATCCAAAATTCTTTCCATTGCTCATCAATATCAACAGCTTACTGATTATCACACTCAAAAACCAGAACTATGACAATAACTCCCATCATCGGTCTTGAAGTCCACGTTGAATTAAAAACCAAATCAAAAATGTTTTGTGGCTGTTCTGCCGAACATTTTCATGTTGACCCCAATACTCACACTTGTCCAGTTTGTTTAGGTCTTCCAGGTGCTCTGCCTGTGCCAAACATTACTGCCTGTCAGTGGTGTATCAAACTTGGTCTGGCTCTTGGCTGTACTCCTAATTTGGAATCTTTCTTTGAACGCAAAAATTATTTTTATCCTGATCTTGCCAAGGGCTATCAGTTAACTCAACTTGAAAAACCATTTGTTATCAATGGTAAAGTTACTGTCGATGGTCACGAAATTCGTATCAACCGGGCTCATATGGAAGAGGACACCGGCAAGTCAGTTCATATCAATGATCAAGGTCAAGATTTAACTCTTATCGATTACAATCGTTGTGGTGTTCCTCTAGTCGAAATTGTTTCCGAGCCGGACATCACTTCTCCGGAAATGGCCAAAAATTATCTTCTCAAGCTTCAACAAATCATTCGCTATCTCGAAATTTCTGATGCCGATATTGAAAAGGGAAGTATGCGTTGTGAACCAACTGTAAACTTAAAAATTGAAGATAATGGTGAAACTTTCTACACTCCACTTGTCGAAGTTAAAAACGTTGCTTCTCTAACTGGTGTTCAAACAGCCATCCAATACGAGATTGATCGTCAAACCGAAGAGTTTCAAAAAACTCACGAAGTTAAATCAAAAACTAATAAAACCACTCGTGGTTGGGATGCTGTCAAAAATCAAACTTTCTTACAACGCGAAAAAGAAGGTTCTTCTGACTATCGTTATTTCCCAGAACCTGACATTCCTCAAATTACTTTCACCGCCGAACAAATTGAAGACATTGGAAAAACTATCCCAGAACTTCCTGATCAAAAATTTACTCGTTACCAAACTGATTTTGGCCTAAATGACTACGACGCCAATTTACTTTCTCAAGATTTGTATTTTTCCCAGTGTTTTGAAAAAGCTATTTCCCTAAATTCGTCAAAAGATATGGCTAAATTTGTGGCTAATCTTTTCTTAGGTTCCATCAAAACTTATCTTAATGAGTCACAAGAAGAAATTAATATTGACAAAATTAATCCAGAATTTTTCAAAAATCTTTTTGACTCAGTTTCAAAATCCGAGATTTCAGCCACTGTTGCCAAACAAGTAATTGTCGAAAGTTACCAAACCCAAACTGATCCAGTTGAAATTGCCAAATCGAAAGGTCTAATCCAAGTCTCTGACTCTGGCGAAATCGAAAAAATTGCTAAAGAGGTAATTTCTCAAAATGCCAAAGCAGTTGAAGATTACAAGAAAAATCCGGCCAGTATCGGCTTCTTAATTGGTCAACTTATGAAAGCCTCCAAAGGTTCCGCCAACCCTCAACTCGCCAAAGAAATACTAGAAAAATTATTACAATAATTCTTCCAGACTTTTTATTGTTCTAATTCCTTCAAATTTTTCTTCATCTTTTCGATTAATCCAAACCAATTCCAAATCAGGTCTTAAATTTTTTAACGCTTCAATCACTTCTTTTTTGTCGTCAATCACCATTGCTCCAGTAGGTAGTTTTGCCACAAATTCTGGTTGTGTTTTGTCTCTGTCAATAAAAATCAAATCTTTATCAAAATAATTTTCAATTCCTGAAAATTTTATTTTTAATCTTTGTAAACTTTCAAAACCCTGAGAGTAAATTCCCAAAGTATAAACATCTTTCATTTTTTCCAAAACCTCAATAACTTCAGGAAATAATGTTTTGGAATAAATGCCCAATTTGTCAGTATTAAAATCTTCTAAATTAAGTTTTTTATTAAATCTTTTTTCAAAAAAACTTAAATAATCTTCAATATTAAAATCCCCCGATTTAATTAAATTTTCAAAATATTGGTTATCAGCCACAGTTGCTTCTTCTAAACTTATTTCACAAATTATTGCTAGGTTTGACAATAAGTTTCCCTTATAAAGTTTTTTACTAAACAAGGTATCATCCCAATCAAACAAAATTATTTTCTTCTTCATGGGACTATTTTACCTTAATCTAAGTTAAAATAACTCAATGACCGATTTTTCAAAAAATTTTTTAGCCGAGTATCAAAAGCTTAATCCGGAACAACGTCAGGCGGTCGACACTATTGAAGGTCCAGTCATGGTCATTGCCGGAGCGGGGACTGGTAAAACTCAAACTATTACCCTCAGAATAGGAAAAATTCTAACCACCACCCAAGTCAATCCTAACAATATTTTATGTCTTACTTTCACCGAAAACGCCGCTCTCAACATGCGTTCTCGTTTACTTTCTATTATTGGCCCATCAGCTTATGGTGTTCGTATGTCCACTTTCCACGGTTTTTGTAATTCTGTCATTCGTGATAATCCCGAAAAGTTTTTATTTTCCCAAAAAGAATCTTCAGCTATCGATGACGTTAAGCAAATTCAAATTATTCGCCAACTTATAGACTCACTTCCGGTCACTAGTAGTTTCAAAAATATTAATTCAGCCTATTTTTACCAAAAAGATATTATTCGCTCTATTCAAAATTTAAAACGGGAAAATATTACCACCCAAAAGTTTGAAGAATTAATTAATTTTTCTACCGATTTTATCAAAATTGCCACTCCGACAGTCGATGCTTTAACCGCCGTCAGAGCCTCTAAAAACGCTGCCCCCCAAATTACTTCCATTATTCAAAACCTCATCGATACTGACATTAATGTTCTTTATAAAACCCGACTCCAATATTTTCTAAATCTTTTTAATCAAGAAAATTTAACTCTTTCCGATCTCAAAAAAGAAGTCAGAGATTTTATTACCAAGACTCAAAATTCTTTGGAAAAACAAAAAGATTTGCTTACGATTTTTACTGGTTATCAACAAGAATTAATTAATCAAAATTTATTTGATTTTGAAGACATGATCTTGTGGGTAGTCAATGCTTTCAAAAATGACCCTAATCTTCTTTCCGATTATCAAGAAAAATATCAATATTTATTGGTTGATGAATTCCAGGACACCAATTCAGCCCAAATGGAAATTATTAATTTGTTAACTCAAAACCAAGAGAACCCTAATATTTTTGTCGTCGGCGATGATGATCAATCCATCTTTAGATTTCAGGGTGCTGCTATCGAAAATATCTATACTTTTTATCAAAAATATAAAGACCAAATCAAAGTTATTGCTCTTAAAAATAATTACCGATCTCATCGTCTTATTCTTCAATCATCTGACAGTGTTATTAAAAACAATCAAACTCGCATTGCTAATTTTATTGAAAATTTAGATAAATCACTTGTTGCTACCAAAGATTTCGATCCAGACCCGATCAATCTTTTTGTCAGCAACAGTGATACTGAAGAAAATTTTTATGTCGCCAATACTATTAAAAAATTAATTGATTCTGGTACCAAACCCTCAGAAATTGCTATTTTATTTAGAAACAATTCTGATATCGAAGGGATTATTCCTTTTCTTAATCAACTCCAAATTCGCTTTTTAAGAACTGACTCTATTAATATTCTTGATAATCTTTTTATTCAACAATTAATTGATCTTTTCCGTTATATCGATAATCCTCAAGACGATGTTTTATTGGGCAAAATTCTTTCTTTCAAGTTTTTAAAAATTCCTTCACTTGACCTTTATCATCTCTTTCACTTTAGTCACAAAAATAATTTGTCTCTTTCAGAACTTATTTCTGATCCTCAAAAACTTGATGACTTTGACATTAGTCAAAACGCCAAAACTAAACTTACTAATTTTGTTAAACGGATTGCCCAAATTCAAAAAGACAAAAATAATTTACCTCTTACCGAAATTTTTATTAAAGTTATTAAAAAGTTTAAATATCTTCAATACATTCTCGATCATACTGATGTCACTTTACTCAAACAACTCGACCGACTTTATTCTCACCTCAAAACTAGTCTATCTGTCGAAAAAATCGATCTTCATCAATGGATCACCAATCTTGATACTCTGGTTGAAAATGAAATTAATATTAATAGTCTGCCTTTGGTTGATGACCTGGATAATAGTATTCGTTTAATGACAGTTCACAAAAGTAAAGGTCTTGAATTTGAACATGTTTTCTTAATCAAAGTTTTATCCGGAAAATGGGATAGTTCTGTTTCTCGATCCAACATTAAACT
>CAZCWF010000008.1:0-14090 GCA_964502305.1 uncultured Gammaproteobacteria bacterium
TTGGGTAAAAGTTGTTGGATAGTGGTATTAATGGTGTGTGAACCTTGGTTTCCGGCAGTGATAAAGATAATTGGAAGTTTAGAATTTTTAAATTTAATTTTTAAAGAACTGGAATTTTGTTTTTGAAAAAGTTGGTAACGAAGTAAATTTCCAGTTATCTTGATCTTTTCTGGAGGGAGCTGATTAATTTGGTTTCGGTTATCAAAAGAAAGGGCAATTTTTGAAACAAATAGGCTGTTAATTTTTGTAGTTAAACTATTAGTTAGTGTTTGTTCGTGGGTTATGCTGGGGATTTTTTTGAGCCAAGCATTAAAAATTAGAGGTACGGAAACATATCCTCCAAAGGAAACGATGATGTCGGGTTTAATTTTGTTTACCAAAAAGAAAGCTTTAAATATTCCAGAAATTGTTTTTGGAATACCGACAAGAGTGTTTGGAAGATAACGGCGATCTAATTTGCCGCAAGGAATGGTGTAGTACTCTACTCCAAGCTTGGGGATTATTTTTGATTCAATGGCAATATCCTTAATATCATTAGAGTTTGATTGTCGACCAACATAGCTAACTTGCCAATTTATTTTTTTGTCGGTTTTCAATTGGCGAATGAGTTCGATGGCTGGAGTCAGGTGAGTTCCGGTGATGAGGATCCTTTTTTTTGTCAACATCATTATCAGAGTATAGCAACAATGAGTGTTTTTTTTCGACTTGGCGTACTAAACCAATAGCAGCCATAAGAGTAACCAGTGATGATCCCCCGTAGGAGATAAAAGGTAATGGGACCCCTGTTAGCGGAATAATATTGGCGATCGCCGATATATTGATTAGAGATTGGTAGGCAATCCAACAAGCAACGCCACAGACAAGAAGTGATGAAAATTGATCTTCTTTGACAATTGAAGCGGTTTTAATTAAGTAAGAAATCAATAGGCCATAGATAAATAAAATAACAAAAATCCCGACAAAACCAGTTTCTTCACCAATAATGGCGAGAATAGAATCAGTAGATATTTTAGGTAAGAAACGATATTTTTGATCAGAATTAGCAAAACCTTTACCAAAAATTCCTCCTGAAGCGATTGATAAAAGTATTTGATTGCTATGGTAGGAAGAAGTTTGGTTTTCCTCAGGATTAATTAGTGTTTGGAGGCGGGCAGAGCGATATGGGGAACTGACAATTAGACCAAAACAGACGATGATAAGGGTTAAACAAAAGATGAATAAGGGCATAATTTTCCCACCAGCAAGATAGTACATGGAGATAATTATGGCTGATGTAAGGATGGCGGTACTGAGATTTGGTTCTAAGATGATTAGAGTAAAAGGTATAGCTAAATGGAAGATTAAGTTGATTAGATTTCTTTTTGCTTCCTGAGAAAATAGTAAAGCAAAATAGATAATAGAAGTGAATTTGAAAAGTTCTGAAGGTTGAAAACTGAGAATTCCTAAGTTAAGCCACCTGCGGGCGCCTAAAGCTTGATTACTAAGACCTGGGATGAGAACTAAAATTAAGCCAATAATTGAGCCAAAATACATAATAGAGGCAATTTGTTGGAGGAATTTTGTTTTTAATTTAGAAAAAATAAATAAGGCTAAAAGACTAACTAAAATCCAAAAACCTTGTTTTTTGAGAAAGTAAAATTTATCTCCGGCAGTATTGTTGGCTTCGGTCAATGAAGAAATAGAAACAAAAGTAAACCCAATGGATACCAGAAAAAGTACTAGGGTGGTGAGAAGTGATTTATCCTTTTTCATGGAGCAGGTTGATTATATTTTGAGGAATTTGGATTTGGTCTAAATCTTTAACAAAAGGAATAAAATCATGGTATTTTTTGATAGTTTGACTGTCTCTATTTTTTAGAGTTATTTCTGAGCCAATAATTTGTGATGAATCTAATAATGATTGAATTTCTGTGGTATTTAAAGTTGAACTTAGTTCCAAAAATTGTGAAAGGTGGATTAAAAATAAGGGTGTGAGTTGGTGTTTGAGTTCTATTTGGGTATAAAAGGCAAAAGAGGCGGTAAGCCTTGGGTTACATTCTAAAAGATAAACTTTGTCTTGAGAAATTAAAAAGTCTAAGCCAAAAAAACCAAGGTAGCCTAATGATTGAATTGTTTGAGAAAAATTTTGAGTAATTTGTCTGACTTGGTCTTGAACACTGGTAGGAGCAAGACAAGGCCATTGGCGACCAACCGTAGTAAAAGGATTATCCGTTAGTGATTGAAGACCGGTATACTGGAGTGCGGGGGGGCTTTGAATCAATCCGGTGGGTTAAACAACAATTGTTAAGAAGTGAATAGCCAGAAATAAATGGTGAAAATTTGACGATAATTTCTGGAGAAATAAGATCTTTTATATTGTTCCAGTTTTTGCCAGAAAAAGTACTTTTGCCAGCCCAACCAAAATGAGTTTGAATAACTAGTTTGTCGGTATTAAATTGCTTTTGATATTTAAGGAAATTGTTTTGATTAAAATTATCTATAGCTGATGGGATTATGGGTAAATTATTCTTTTGGCAAAATTTTGTAAATTCATTTTTATCTTCTAAAAAACGATTAAGTTGGTGAGATACAGAGGCACAAACCCAATTATTTTGACGACAAATAAATTTAATTTTAGCTGAAGGCTTGAATGGGATAATGACTATTTGATGGTTGTTTGAAGTTGATTTGATGTAATTTTGGACATTTGGATGAGATAAAAGCTTTCCACTGTTTTTGGGAAGATCCGTCTCTGATGGAAGGTAAAAATAAGGGATTTTTTGATCAATTAATGTTTGTTCTTGTTTTGGCTTTTTGGTGTAAATTAAGTGGAAATTTTTGATTTCTGGTAAAAGAATGTCTAAAAAGTCATCGACAACGAGAAAATAAAAAACGTAATTGGATTGATTAATTTGGTCAACAAGATTCATATTATCTTTTGGTTCCAGTCAATAAAATAACTGGGGAATTTCCAATATTAATGTTTTGTTTTACAGCTTTTTGATAGGCGGCAAAGGCCAAAGCACCTTCTAAAGAAGTAATAATTTTTTGAGAATTTAGGTAAGAATCAGCGGAAACTATTTTTTCATTTTGAATGGTGAAAGCGGAGCCATTTGATTGATTTATGGCTTGAATGATTTGTTGTTTTTTGGGGATAAATTTGACGGAAAGAGCATCGGTAATGATGCGATTTTCGGGTAAATAATCTGAATCAAAAAGTTTGCCAATAGTAGGATTGGCGGCAGATTGGGCGGCAAAAATTTTGACTTGAGGTGGAAGTTTTTGGGAAATTCCCAAAAGAGTGGTGCCGCTACCGACTGGAATAAAGATACTACTAATTTGAGGTAATTGAATAATTAATTCTTCGGCTATGGTTTGATA
The DNA here is from genome assembly GCA_964502305.1 of uncultured Gammaproteobacteria bacterium. GTDB lineage: Bacteria > Patescibacteriota > Microgenomatia > UBA12405 > UBA12405 > WARW01. The sequence continues at coordinate 3,361 of CAZCWF010000008.1, forward strand.
GCCATCAAGACTGATTGGGTCGGTGGATTGGCGTAAAAGATAAGTATTTTGAGATTTAGAAAATTTTACGGCATCACTAATTGGTTGGTGGGAAAGAATGATTTCATGATCATATTTTTTGAGTAAATTGAGTTTTTGAGGAGAAATATGAGGCGATAAAAAAATAGTTAATTTAATATTTTCTTGTTGGCAAAAATGAGCAGCAGAAATAGCAGCATTACCGGTGCTGGAAATAACAGCTTGAGTAAAATTGTGTTGTTTAAGGTTTTTAATTTGAAGAGGTAAACTACGGTCTTTGGCGGAGCCAGTAATATTGAGATCTTCCCTTTTTAAATAGACATTGTCTAGTTTGACTAGAGGTGTGTTTGTCATATAATGGTTTAACTTAAGCTTAATTATATATTTTTTAAGGTTATGACACAAATAAATAAAGTTATATGTCCTGATTGTGATACTGAGATTAAAATCCCTGAAGGGACGATGGTGGGTGATATCTTGGAATGTGAGGAGTGTGGAACTGAAGTCGAAATATTATCTTTAGATCCGTTGAAATATCGAGAGTTAATCGAGGAAAAATAGTTTTAGACGGTAAATTCCTTCATTTTCGAATGACGGGTCAGTGATGTCGGCTTGACCATATTTGACTCCTCTACCCCAAAAAGAGCTTTGGATAAAACTGATAGTTCTACCTTTTTTGTCAAGAATAAAAAGAACATGATGACCGTTTTTTTGTCTAACTAAATCTCCGGTTTGAATTTGATCTGGATCAGTTATTTTGACTGATAAAGGTGATGAAGTAAGCATGTTGGCGGAAGTCTTACGAGGATTGAGACCGATTTTTTTGCCTAATAATGTGCCGTAAAAATTAAGTAATTGGGTACTAAGGCCAGAACAATCGATACCAATTTTGTGTTTCTTTTGAAAATTATATAAACGTTGAGGACTAAGTTTTTTTAGATCAACATGATTTTCTTTGGCTATTCTTTGAGTTTCTTTTTGAATATCTTTCCAATAACCTTTGCCACCTAAAACACGTTCTTTAACGATACGGCCACCTCGAACAAGATTTATCATGTAGGGCAGATTAAGATAGTGTTCGGCTTCTTGCTGAAGCTGTTCTAATTTAGTCCGAGCCATAAACCAAAAATAGCTAATATAATACCAGCCAGCCAGGCACGGGTAACAATTTTAGGTTCTTCCCAGCCAATGCTCTGGAGGGTTAAATGAATTGGAGCGGCAGGAAAAAGTTTTTTCTTGAAATATTTTTTACTAAATATTTGGATAGCACTAGTTAACCCTTCAATAATGAAAGGAGATCCAACGATAATTAATGGAACAATTTTGCCCAAAATTATAGCGATAACAGCAAATGTAGCTCCAAAAGAGAGAGCCCCAACATCACCAAGCCAAATACGAGCCGGGTAAACATTGAAATAAAGAAAAGCAATTAAAGCACCGAGCCAGAGGGAGAGAAAAAGGGTAATTGGAGTATCGAGAGAAGTGTTGGATAAAAACCAAAAAGCGAATAAAGCGATCATTAGTAAACCACAAGAGAGGCCGTCTAGGCCATCAGTGATGTTAAAAAAATTAGCAAATCCAGTAATTATTAGGGTGGATATAGGGACAAAGATCCAGCCGAGATGGATAGCTCCAAAGAAAGGTAAATAAATGAAATCAACTTTGAGAATAAAATATATGAGTAAGGAAATAGTGGCAGCTAATATTAGTTGGAGAATGAGCTTGTGAACCATGCGAAGACCAAAAAAACCAGTTCTTTTGAAACCAAAAAATTTATAAATATCGTCGTAAAGGCCAAGTAAACCAAAACTAATAAAGGTGAAGAAAATTATAAGTAGCTCGTGGGTCATTTGGTAGTTTGAAGAAACAAAAATCTTTGAGAGTTGAATTATGGGAAACAAGATAAGAAATAGAATACAGACAGAAAGAATTATAAGTAATCCCCCACCGACAGGGGTGCCGGTTTTAATATTGTGAAATTTGTCGAATATAGGTGTTTTTTTGTTAAGAAAGTCGGTGGTAGTTTGTTTTTGACGTTGGAATTTTAAACGATAGAGAAGATTGATAAAAGGAATGACCAAAAGACTAGTAATAAGGAAAGAAAAAAGTAATAAACCTAAGTAAAGATGAATCATAGTTTTAAGTTTTTATATATTCTATGTTAGCACCCAAATAGCGAAGTCGATCAGCTAGTTTTTCATAACCACGTTCAATATATTCGACGCCGTCAATAATTGATGTTCCATTGGCGGTAAGAGCTGCTAGAGTAATTGAGGCTCCGGCGCGAAGATCATTGATAGTAAAATTTGATGGTTGGAGTTTAGTCGGGCCATAAATTTTAACTCCATGGAAAAATTCAGGACGGTCACTGTCTGGATTAAATTGGTAAAAAGAATTTGGGTCTTTGACTTCTGGGTTAAAGAAAACGGCTTTAACCCCCATTTTTTTAAGGTTATCGATATGTTGAAAACGTGATGGATAGACCCTTTCAATAATGGAGCTACAGCCAACAGTTTGAGTTAAAAGAACAGAAAAAATGGCTTGCCAATCAGTCATAAATTCTGGTTCTGGTCCGGTGATAATGTCAATATTTTTTAATGGTTGAATCCAGGAAATAGTTATTTCATCTTTGCCGGGGACAACTTTGGCTCCCATTTTTTCGATAGTATCAAGAAATGTTTTAACAATTTGAGGATCACTTCTGAGAATATTGATGGAACCTTTGGTGGCTAGAGCGGCACAAGCAAAGGTAATAATTTCATTACGGTCGCAAATAACTTGATGTTTAGTTCCAGAAAGAGTTTTGACACCATCAATAACAATGCGTTTGAGGTCGTTTGAATCACGATGGATTTGGGCTCCCATATCATTGAGCATGGAAATAAGGTCATCAATTTCTGGTTCTTGGGCAGAGTTATCTAAAATTGTTTGGCCATCAGCAAAAGCGGCTACCATAAGGATAGTTTCAGTAACAGTATGGCTAGGTTTGGTAAAAGTGTAGTGGGTTGGTTTAATCTTATCGGTGTTGAATATAATCTGATTTTCAGTAATTTCGGTAGAAATCCCCATTTGCGAAAAACAATCGAAAAGTCTGTCGAGTGGTCGGACACCAAGCTTATCCCCGCCTGGAATAGGTACAATAGCGTGACCTTGTCGAACTAGAAGTGGAGCTGAAAACATAAAAGAAGTGCGTGACTTTTCTCCGGTTCCTTGTGGAACAGTGGTATCAAGAATTTTTGGGGTAATAACTTCTAAACAATGTTCACCACAATACTCAATTTGAGCCCCAAGTTTTTTGGCAATACTTTCGGTTATTTTTACATCAGAAATTTGAGGAATATTAGTTAATTGAGTTTTTTGGTCACTTAAAAGTGAAGCAATTATTTGTTTATAGCTGGCATTTTTAGCTCCGCGAATGGAAACTTCACCATGTAATTCTTTTCCCCCAGTAACAATATAGCGAGACATAGATTTAGTTTAAAGTTTTAAAGTTATAAAGTGAAAAGTTCATAGAATTTTATTTTTTAAAACTATTGATAATTGACTTAAAGAGACGGGTACCTTCGAGACCTCCAGAACTCATATATATTAAAATATCATTTGGCATCAGACTATCTTTATAATACTTTATTATTTGCTGTTTGAGAGGAAGATAAATCAATCTGTCTCCAAGACAGTCACGAAAGTCTTTGGCTGTATTTCGATCTTTTTTATCAATATTGGGATTAAATTTTAACTGAGTCAGAACAACTTCATTGGCAAGATCAAAAGAATTTTTAAGTTCACAAAGACTTTGTTTGTATTGGATAAAAGAGGCGTGAGGTTGAAATAGGACTTTGATTTTTTTGTCAGGAAAATGATCTTTGAGAGCTTTGAGAGTTGAAGTAATTCGATCATCTGATTGGGCAAAGTCGTCAAAAAAGAGAATACTCTTACGAGTATCAACTAATTCTAATCGTCGCTTAACTCCCTTGTATGAAGTTATGGCTTTACTAATAGTGTATGGGCTAATTTTGAGAGAATCAGCAATAGCAATGGCAGCTAAAATATTTTGATAATTAAATTGACCGATAAGTCGAGTGGAAGTTTTGATTAAACCGTTTGGGGTGTGAATGAGTAAGGTTGTTAGTGGATTATTTTTTTGAATTTTTTCGATAAAGTAGTCTGACTTAATATCGCCGTAAAATATTGTTTTGCAAGGAGAATTATGGGAAAGATTGAATGCTGTTTGACTTTGATGATTGAGAAAAAGAATTCCATCTGAAGGTAATTGGGAAACTAATTTTTTGAAAGCTTTGGTGTTTTCCTCGGCGGTAGGATAACAATCTTTATGTTCCCAATCAGCGCTAGTTATGAGCAAATACTTGGGTTGGTAATAAAAAAATTTGGCTTTTTGATCAAGGCCATGAATAGATTCGTCACCTTCTATAATTGACCAATTAGAATTAGTTAGTTTTAAAGAATCGAATTTATTCTTGGAAATTCCACCAAACATATAGCTGGGTTTTTTGTGAGCTTGAGAAAAAATCCAACTAACTAAACTAGTAATAGTAGTCTTACCAAAACTTCCAGCAATTACTATAGAATTTTTTTTGACTAAATTTTGAGATAAATATTCAGTGGCTGAAACATAAGGGATGTGAAGTTTTTTGGCTTGATCAAATTCTTCTTGGGTTTGTTTGAATGATTGATAAGAAGAACCAACAATTACCAAATCAATGTTTTTGTTAATTTCTGTAGTATTAACTGGAATTTTGGCTTTTTTGAGAAGATTGCTGAAAGGAGGAAAAATTTTTTCTTGATCTGAACCAGTGACGATATTACCGGTTTTTTGGAGTTGGATGGCTAAGTTGGCGGTCATACTACCAACAATACCTAAAATATGAATATGCATAAATTAGTGAAAAGTAAAAAGTTGGAAGTAAAAATTTGATGATTTATTTTTCATATTTAATCCAGTTATTGTTTTGAAAATGTTCAAAACCGGGCATATTGCGTTTATAGAAGCCAGTATCTGGAGAAAAGCGGCCAAGGTAACAATAATTTAATCCCCTGTCGTGGCTATCGATAACTGTTTGAAGAACTAACCTAATGGGTAAATTTCCATGACTGTATTCTGGTGAATAAAAGACATAGGCAATGTGGCTAATAGAGTCTGAAAAATAGCAAATAGAATAAGCGATGGGATTATTATTGGAATCTTTCCAAATATAAAGATAGTTAAAAATATGGTTAGTGAATATGGTTTTTACTGAGCTTATGGGGAAATCCCAACCTAGTCCTTTGATCCAGGAAAAAATTTGTTTTTGAATTCCTGGAGTAAATTCAAAATTGTTTAGAGGGATTAATTCAAACGTAAATTCTTGAGTTTTGTTAATAATCCGACGATTTTCAGAGCTGAGTTTAAACTCATTGATCAAATTAGACCGACTGCTAGTGTCGTGGTACCAAAAATTGGATTGGTTACGCTGAGGTAATAAACCTGATTGATAATTTTGTTCTGGTGATAATTGATTCTGAATATTAAAATCAGCCATTTTATTTTTTCTTTAATTTAAAAGCGGAACGGAAAGCTTCTGTTTCTGACCATGGATATTCAGTTTTGCCAAGAAGGATGGTGTTTTCATGACCTTTTCCCATGGCAATGACGGTGTCTTTGGGTTGACTCAATTGAATAGCTAGGTTAAAAGCGTCTTGGCGGTTAGGAATATTAAAATAGACAAATTTGTCGGGATTAGTTTTTATAGTTTTTTTAATTGAAGTGATATTTTGGTCTTCGATAAAAATAGAATCTGGTTTGATGCCGCTAATTATTTGTTTATTAATGTCTTTAATATTTTCATCTCGAGTATCATCAGAGGTGATGATGGCAATGTTGGCTAATTGAGAAACAACTAAACCCATTTGAGGGCGTTTTGATTTATCACGACCACCAGTGGCACCAAAGATAGCGATGATTCTCCCAGTGTTTGTTTGTTTGATCGATTCTAGTGTGTTTTTAATAGCATTTGGAGTATGGGCAAAATCAACTACAGCCTTGATGTTTAATTGATTTGAAACTTCTTCTCGACGACCTTTGGTGAGAGGAAAATTCGTTATAGTTTGGCTAAGAAATTTTGAATCAATTTTTAACTGATCGATAATAGATAAGGCGGTTAAAATGTTGTAGATTTGATAGTGATATGGGCTGTCGGTAAGGAAGTGATTATTTTTAACATCAAAAGACATTGATGTTGGTTGAATTTTGATATTAGTAGCTTGGTAGTCTGATTTTTGATCAATACTGTAGGATATAAAGTTTTTGGATTGGTCGGTAGAAATTAGTTTGTATGATGGGTCATCTTTATTAAGAATACAAATATCTGATTGGTTAAATATTTTAGCTTTTGCCAAAGTGTACTTGTCCATATTCTTGAAGTAGTCTAAGTGTTCGTGAGAAGTGTTGGTGATAGCAGAAACGGCAAAATGGCAGCCAAAGAAACGGTATTGGTCAAGTGCATGAGCTGTAACTTCACAAACAACATGGGTAACGCCAGCATCGACCATGGTTTTGAAAATTTTTTGAAGGACTGATGGATCAGGGCTGGTCATATGGAGTCCAGTGTCGATTTCATGGTCATTGTATTTGGCGCTGATAGTAGTAATAACTCCAGTGTTAATACCGGCCTGTTTTAGAGTTTCGTAAACGAGGGTTGAGGTAGTAGTTTTGCCATCAGTTCCAGTGATACCGATGAGAGTAAGTTTTTTGGTGGGGTGATGATAGAAAAATTGGTAGAAAATGCTTTTGGGAAGATGGAAAAACAAGTTTTTGATTTTTTGATACATTTTGTGTGTTTATTATAGCAAATAATTGATTTTTGAAGCTAATTCGAACCAAATTGGAGCAGCAGTACTTGACCCCCAGGGTGATGATTTGGGATTATTGATGGTGACAATCATGGTAAATTTTGGATTGTTGCAGGGAGAAAAACCAATATATGAAGCGATGGTGGAGGAATCAGTATAGCTACCTTTAACGGCGACTTGGGCGGTACCGCTTTTGGCACAAACTTCTAGATTGTCGGGGCGGAATTGATCAACAACCCCATTCTCGACAGCATATTTTAAAATTGATTTCATTTGTGAAACGGATTCTTGAGAAAAAATTTCGGTTTGTTTTTTTGACTTAGGATAAGAGATTCGGTCTAAACTGTCAGTAAAATATTGGGCAACTTGAGGATGAATTAATTTGCCATTATTAGCGATGACATTGAACGCTTGGAGCATATTGATTTGAGTAACAACGACACCTTGACCGAATGAAGCTGTGGCTAAATCGATTTCTGGCCAGTTGGTTTTGACAGTAGGTTTAGATTCACCTTGGAGATCAATACCGGTTTTTTGATTAAGACCGAGTTTTTGATAATATTTGAGGAAATTATCAAGACCAAGGCGCTCAATAATATAACTCATACCGATATTATCGGAATTAAGGATAATATCTTTGAGAGTGGCATTGGCGTGAGTGGAATTATCCCAATTAGTAATTGTATATTCCCCAATTGTGTGAGGTTGATTACATTTTTCACAGATATAATCAGTATCAATAGCTTTTTCGTCTAAGGCCATAGTCATTATAATTGGTTTAAAGATTGACCCTGGTTCAAAAAGATCGGCAATAGCGGGATTTTTTGAGGCACTGGGGGTGGCTGATGAGGTGGCAATAAGGCTAGTCATAGCTAAAACTTGACCTGTTTGGCTTTCCATAACAGTGATTGAACCAGAATCGGCTTGATATTTTTCAATACCTTCAAAAAGAATTTTTTCAGCTTGATATTGGATACTTCGATTAATGGAGGTGTGGATATTTTGACCGTCGCTGGAAGGTGAAGACCAGCTATTTTTAGTAAGGATAGTTTTACCAGTGGCGTCTTGGGGTGAGAGGGTAAAGCCGGTTTTACCTTGAAGAGTTTTGTTGTAGTATGCCTCTATTCCACCATAACCAATAACTGTCCCCTCTTCGTCTTTGGCAATAAATCCTAATAAATCTTTAGCAAGAGTATTCTCTGGATAATATCTAGTATCGTTTTGATTGATGATTAATCCAGCTATGTTTTCAAGTTGAAGTTTTTCAGAGTAAGAAAAAAGAGTTGGTAGGTCGATCCAAAGTCGATTGGAGTTATTTTTGAAATTATTCAAAGTTTCTTGATTATCTTGGATAAAATTGGGATGAATGGTGTCGATTTTTTGATAAATAGAATTTAAATCTTCTTTCAGATTTGGTTTATATAAAGATATTTTGTAATTTGTTTGGTTAATAACCAAGGGAAAATCATCAGAGGAAAGAATTTGACCACGAGCGGGATTTTCGGTCTCTAATTTATAGGTTTGACTTAAGGCTTTTTCCTTAAGATCTGAACTTTTTAATATTTGCCAATAAAAAAATCTGGAAGTAACAATAAAAAAACAGAGAAGGAGAGATGTGAGTAGTAATCGATATCGTTGAATCATTAGTGATTAATTTTCAGATTTTGAGTAATAGGAATAGAGGCAGATGAAGTAGCTGTACTTATACGATTAATAGATGTCAAGTCGACACTGGTTTTTTCGATGGAGTTGAGATCTAGTTTTAGTTGGTCGATTTCTGTTTGATATTGGTCTAGTTGGATATTTTGATTAAGAATGTCGTTAGAATAGTAGAAAGAAAAAGCAATCTGGAAGATTAAACTAATGATAATAACAAAGCTAAATATTTTAGGCATTAAACTATTTTATACGATCTGAGGAGACTAGAGCGAGATAGTGGGTTATTCTTAATTTCAGCAAATTTTGGTTTTATGGGTTTTTGGGCGATAATTTTGTCTGAGTTTTGAATTAAAAATTGTTTAACAATTCTATCTTCGCCGGAATGAAAAGTAATAATGGCGACATTACTTTGAGATTTGACTACTTCTAAAGTTTGGTTTAAGAGTTTCTGGAGGTTAGAATTTTCTTGATTAACGGCAATTCGGAGACTGAGAAAAATTTTGGTAGCTGGGTCAACTTTGGTTTTAATATGATGTTCTTGGTAGTAATCACGAATAATATCGGCTAATCGTTGACCGGTTTTTATGGGTGATTTTTGACGTTGACGAATAATATGGAGAATAATTGGTTTACTGTAAAGTTCCTGACCGAATTTGGTGAAAATGTCGTAAAGATCTTCGTATGAATAAGTATTAATGATTTCTTCGGCAGTTAAATCTTGGGAATTTGGATCAAGCCGCATGTCAATTGAGTTGGGATCATTAAAGGAGAACCCCCTATCTTCGGACGTTTGCTGGTTTTGACTTAAACCCAGATCGGCGATTAAGCCATCAATTTGATGGCCGATGGTTTGATTAACAAAATTTTGGATAGTATTAAAATTTTGATGAACTGGAATAAATTTTGAATTTAAACCTAGTTCTTTGATACGGTCAGTAGCAATTTTAAGATTGTTGGGATCTTGGTCAAAACCATAAACTGTGCCACCTTGTTTTAAAATTTCTTGAGTGTGACCACCGTGTCCAAGAGTGACATCAATATAAATCCCGTTTGGTTGGATATTTAAACTATCAATACTTTCTTGAAGTAGAACTGGAGAATGAAATTTCATTAATTAATGAGATAATCCCCGACAAGTGAAGTTGAATCTTGTTTGGTAATAGTACTAGGTTCAATAGAAGTAATTTTGCCAGTACCTTTACCATTGGAGAAAACTGAATAGTAGTCAGAGTAATTTTTGATAGCGATAAAGTAATCAGATTTGGTGGTAGTACTGCCAGTAACCGAAAAACTATCGTCTAATGAAAATCCTTTTTGACTATTGATCTCTGATGAGGTTTTTAAAATAAATGGAGTTTCATAAGTAGCACTTTGATTATCGTCAGTATAAAGAATTAAGGATAAAGTACCAGAAGAAACACCCTCATCATATTTGTATTTACAACCGTTAGTACAGCTAGAAGTACCTAAAAGAAGATCTTTCTCGATTGTTTTTGAAGAGACTTTAACACTATCACCTACACCTTTTTCCATAACTAAACCATCTTCACTAGAAGAATATATGAGTTCATATTCCATTTGAGTGACAACTGACGGAATATTATTAATAGTTAATTTGAGTTCATGACCGTCGTCACGAGGGATTAGTGAAATAATAGGTTTTTCTGAGTCAGATAAAACTAATTCTTTTTGGGTTGACTTGGTATTAGTTGATGGAGAATCCCCTTCTGTATTTTTTTTGCCGCAACCGGAGAAAAAAAATGATGAAGCTAAAACTACAAGACTTAACGATAAAAATTTTATTTTGTTCATATTAATTATTTAACCTTGTTTCTAACCAACTGTCAATTTCATCGGCATTAATCCTGATTTGTTCCATAGTATCTCGATCACGAATAGATACAGTATTGTCTTCTAATGTCTGATAGTCGACAACTAAACACCAGGGAGTTCCAATTTCATCTTGACGACGATATTTTTTACCAATATTGCTACTATCGTCCCAGTCTACTGAATATTTTTGATTTAGTTTCTGAAAAATAGATTCAGCTTTATCAATTAATTCTGGTTTGTTGGCGGCAAGTGGAATGACTGCCATTTTGTAAGCGGCAATTTTGGGATTAACTTTGAGGTAAGTACGAGTTTCTCCATTTGGAGTGGTTTCTTCCCGGTAGGCATCTAAAAGCATAAAAAAGAAACTGCGGTCA
>CAZCWF010000009.1:0-2710 GCA_964502305.1 uncultured Gammaproteobacteria bacterium
AGAGCGCTTCGTTGACATCGAAGAGGTCAGAGGTTCGAGTCCTCTTAGACTCACTTTCGTTTTTTTAATTCCAACCAATCTTTCAATCACGATATATCCTATAACATTGACTTAGGTTCTATTTCTTGGTACAATTGCCCCATAAACTTGATTCGGTTTTTGCACCAAAAGTAAGTTTATAGTCCCTTAACAAGTTGGAGAGAAATTCAAAAAGATTCCCATTTGGGAATTTTTTGTTCTTAAATGGGAATCTTTTTGAAAAATAGAAGGAGGTATCTCTCAATGGAAAAAATGTTGGAATCGGTCTCGAAAGCACTTGGAAACTTTTTCTCAATGTATATATTACCTGTCACTACAACGGTAATAATACTAATCCTGTCTAATGTAGCAACAAAAGTAAGTTTTAATACAACTGAATCAGCAATACTCGACGTACTAAGAATTGGGATTATTACCATAATGATTTCTGTAACGGTTCCAGACCTAACGTTCTTTATCAAAAAAGATAAAAAAAGGAGAAGTAATCAGTATAAAAGTTTCTCAATTGCAATGTTAGGACTAGCAATTTCAACCATAATAATATATCTACTCTGGGACAAAGCTTTCTTAAATCAAAAAATAACTATTTGGCAAGCACTTGTCGTTGAAATCGCCCCAAGAATTGGCATTGCAATTCGCAAATTTTTCTTGATAATAAATGGAAAAAAAATTGCAAATGAACTCGATGAAGCTTATATGGACGGATACGATGATGGACACGACGATGGTTATACAAAAGGCAAAAACGATGGGTTTGCTTTAGGGAAAAAATCATCACACCGTCGGCAACTACTCCCTCCAGGAGACGAATAAATCCAACTTGAACCCCCGCACACACATCAGGTGTGACACTTTACAAAAGTGTATTCGCGGGGGTTTCTATTTTATTGATACCGATAAATATTTATCCTTTCTCCTTCCTTTACTAAAGGGTAGTTCATTTTAATTATGTCCCAATCTTCAGTCTTTAAATCAGTTTTATGTTTTGGCTCGACAATATAGTCAAAGTGATAATTCCTCATTTCCATAAATGACCAAATCTGACCCGCCACATCCGTCGGCCATTCTCCCAACATCCAACCTTGCCTGTGTGACAATGATAATGGTACCGAATTTGCTCTAGCCAAATAAATAATCTTTTTATCTTCACCAATTTCCTTTTGAATTTCTTCTGCCACTTGAATATCAATTTCTGATTCAATTTCTGTTTGAAAATGGTAATTACCCACTCTAACTCCGTTATAAATCAACACCGGCAAAATCAAAATTACCAAAATTTTACTTTTCGACCAAATCCAGTTCAATCCAATAGCCGCCAAAATTACCACCAATGGCATATAAACATCAGCATAATATTGATGAATTAAATTTCCATTTGGCACCAAAATCCAATAAACAAATACCCCTAAAATCCATAAAATCAACGGAATTAAATTTTTATCTTTTTTAAATACTCCAACTAAAAATCCTAAAACCGCCAAACCACTGGAAGTTTTTCCCATCGTCTCCCCGGCAATATTTTTCCAAACTAAATTTTTTAAAATTCCCAAATTAAAAATTTTCTCCCGACCTGACAATACCCAATTTTCCCAGCTTACATCTATTCCCAAATAATTTGTCCACCATCGCCACCAACCATAAAAACTAACTCCTAAAATCAAAATCAACAGATAATTCCACCACTTACTTTTCCGTAACCACAAAAAATAACCCAAAAGTGGCAAGCAAATCAATCCAAACGGCCGACTCGCCACACTTATTCCCAAAAATAATCCTGACAATATTAGTAGCCAAGACTTTCCTTTTTCTTTATATTTCCACGCTAAACAAAGTGACACCAAAATTAAACTTACTGCCATTGCATCCGGGTGAATTGCATGGCCCACAAAAAATATACTTCCTGGCATAAAACTATAAATCAGCACCCCAAAAATTGCCGTTATTTTATTTATCCAACCTTTTAATAGACCAAACAAAGCCAAACTTCCGACACTATACAATATTAAATTAACCAATCTTCCCACCCAAACTTCTGATCCTAAAATTTTATAACCCAACGCAATTAACCCTTCATAAAACGGCATTTCCAAAAAGAAGTAGCCGTCAGTATTGGACACCGGTCGCATTAAACACGCTTTTGGCATCAAAAAACTTGCCTTACCATTTGATAAAAAATAAGCCACACATTCAGTATCTGTCTGTCTCATAGCATGAGCATCAACCAACGGAGCCGTAAAATTTTTAAATCTAATCACAATCCCAGCTATCAAAATAAGTATCAACAAATATCGCCAAGAATTTTTCATAATTTATTCTATCTTAAACCAAGATATGTTATACTCAAAGCCAAATATGAAACGTTTTTTGACCATTTGTTTTTGTTCAACTAAATAGCCCAATCAGGGCCGCTTTATTCCGCTCTCTTTGGGCACTCTAACTTCTTTTCCTGTTAAAATAGTCTAGTCAGCTTTAAAAGACTTTACACTTTATAACTTAATACTTTTAACTAAATTATGTCAGAAAATATACAATCAGATCTTCATCCGCTTCGTCATTCAGCCGAACATATCCTAACTTTGGCTATGAATCGTCTTTTCCCTGGGAAATTTCTTCCAGCTATGGGACCAGCTACTGATGACGGTTTTTATTTTGATTTTGATCCAATAGGGGA
>CAZCWF010000009.1:2720-6255 GCA_964502305.1 uncultured Gammaproteobacteria bacterium
GGATTTTAAAATCAACGAAGAAGATTTTCCTAAAATTGAAACCGAAATGGCCAAAATTGTCAAAGAAAATTTACCTATAGTTAAGCAAGAAATTTCTTTAGATGAGGCCAAAAAAATCTTTGCCGATAATCCTTATAAAATGGAATGGCTTGAAGCTATCACTAACCGTGATGAAGTTATTACTACCTATACTATCGGTGAATTTACCGATCTTTGTGCTGGACCTCACGTCCGATACTCCAGCAAAGTCAAAGCTTTCAAACTTCTTTCTATTGCCGGTGCTTACTGGCATGGTTCAGAAAAAAATAAAATGTTAACCCGTATTTACGGCACTGCTTTTGAATCAAAAACTGATTTGGAACAATATCTTTATCTCATTGAAGAAGCCAAAAAACGTGACCATAAAAAACTTGGTAAAGAGTTGGAACTTTTTATGGTTAGTGAATACGGCCCAGGCTTTCCTTTCTTCTTACCAAAAGGTATGGTCATTCGAAATGAATTAGAAAATTTTTGGTACCAAGAGCACACCAAAGAAGACTACGAATTTATCAAAACTCCAATTATGCTTAGTCAAGAACTTTGGGAAGTTTCTGGACATTGGGCAAATTATCGGGAAAATATGTACACTTCTCAAGTCGATGAGAATCTTTTTGCCATCAAACCAATGAATTGCCCAGGCGGCATGTTGGTTTATAAAAATTCCCTTCACTCTTACAAAGATTTACCTACCAGAACCGGAGAATTAGGCCAAGTTCATCGGCACGAAGCCAGTGGCACCCTAAATGGTCTTTTCCGTGTCCGAACTTTCACTCAAGACGATGCCCATATTTATATGAGAGAGGACCAAATTGAAGACGAAATTGTTCGACTTATTGCTTTCGTTGACCGAATTTACAAAGTCTTTGGCTTAACCTATGAAATAGAGTTATCCACTAGGCCAGAAGAAAAATATATCGGCACCATCGAATCGTGGAACAAAAGCGAAAAAGCTCTCCAAGATGCCTGTCACAAAGCCGGCAAAGACTGCAAAATTAACCCAGGTGACGGCGCTTTTTATGGACCAAAACTCGATTTCCACATTAAAGATTCTTTAGGTCGAGTTTGGCAATGTGGTACTATTCAACTTGATGCTAATTTACCCGAAAGATTCGATTTAGTTTACACTGATTCCGACGGTTCTAAAAAACGTCCTGTCATGCTTCATCGAGTTATTTTTGGTTCCGTCGAAAGATTTATCGGTATTTTAATCGAACATTTTGCTGGGGCCTTTCCAACTTGGCTTTCACCAGTTCAAGTTAAAGTTATTCCTATCACTGATAAGCAAGCTGACTATGCTCAAAAAATCAAAGAAACTCTCCAACAGCAAAACATCAGAGTTGAACTTGACGACAAAGCTGAAACCATGCAGAACAAAATCCGCAATGCTGCCAGCGAAAAGGTTCCTTACATGATTATTGTTGGAGGTAGAGAAGAGGAAAATAATACGATTTCTGTTCGTCAACGTGACGGTCAAGATTTAGGCAATATGCCACTTAATAATTTTATTAATCAAATCCAAGACCAAATCACAAAAAAGGCCTTAAATTTGATAAAATAACCAATAATTAAAAATTAATCTTAATTTGAGTAGTTTCAAAAATAAAAATTCCAATCGGAAATTTTACAAAATCAACCAATATATTACTGCCTCTGAGGTCAGACTTCTTGACGACCAAGGCAAACAAATTGGGGTTATGTCTATTTCTGAAGCCAGAAACATGTCCCAAGAATCTGGTTTGGATTTAATTGAGATCAACGGAAACGCCGTTCCTCCGGTTATAAAGCTCATCAGTTTCTCTAAATTCAAATACCAAGAAGCCAAAAAACTCCAATCTGAGAAAAAAAGCATCAAAGGTGGCGATCTAAAAGAAATTCAAATGAGCCCAAACATCGGACAAAACGACTACCAAGTCCGTGTTGATAAAGCCAAGAAATTTTTAACTACTGGAAATAAAATCAAATTAAATGTAAAATTCCAAGGTCGTCAGATGGCACATCAGCAATTTGGACGCGATTTAGTCGCCAAATTCGCCTCTGATCTCCAAGAATTGGCTAGCCCAGAAGGTGAAGCTAAAATGATCGGGAAAAGATTAATGATCACTTTTACCCCTTCAAAAAAGAAGGTAACTAAAAATGAAGAAACAAAGTCCTAAACGAAAAATCAAAAAATCGGTCAGTAACCGATTTGAAGTCACTAAAAATGGCAAAGTTTTGCGTATGTCTTCCTTTAACAGACATTTACGCCGCAAGAAAAGCAAAAAGCAACTCCGCCGACTCAAAGGTAAACAACCTGTCAAAGGAGCTTTGGCTATCAAAGTTAAAAAGCTTTTAGGTCAATTATAATTATCAATTAATTCGTTACTTTTTTTAAATTAACTAAAATAATATGAGAGTTAAAACTGGAACAGTCAGAAGAGCTGGCCACAAAAAAGTCCTAAAAGCCGCCAAAGGTTTTTGGATGACTCGCCACAAAAGATATAAAGTTGCCCATGAGGCAGTTATGCATTCCGGTCAATACGCTTTTGCTGGTCGTCGAATTAAAAGAAGAGATATTCGTCAATTATGGATCGTCCGTATTAACGCTGCTCTAAAACCATTCGATATTCGCTATTCTGTCTTCATCAAAATGCTTAAAAACCGAAATATTATTATTGACCGCAAAGTTCTTGCCGATCTTGCTGTTAATAATCCTGAATCGTTTAAGGCCGTAGTTGAATCGGCCAAAAATTAAAATTAGGTCGTTTCAGCTACAACCCCGCTCACGCGGGGTTTTTTCGGCCAAAAGCCGATCAGCCTCTGGCTGATGTAGGACAATTAAACTTAGGTTGATATAATCAAAACAGTAAACATATGGATTTAGAAAAAATAAAATTAGACTACTTATCAAAAATTGATAATGTCACCATTGATACTGAATTAGAAAATCTTCGAATCGAAATTTTTGGTCGTAACGGTAAGATCAATCAATTATTCTCTGAAATTAGAAAAGTTACCCCAGAAAATCGTAAACAATTTGGTGCTGATCTTAATCAACTCAAAACCGAATTAGAAAATTCACTTCAACAAAAATTAAAACTTGTAGAGACGCATCATGATGCGTCTCTGCCATCAAAAGAAATCTACGATTTAAAATCAACGATCTATCATCTACCAAAAGTCGGACACTTGCACCCAATCACTCAAACAGAGCGTCAACTAAATGCAGTTTTCAAAAAACTAGGTTTTTCTGTTTACAACAGTCCCGAAATTGTTACTGATGAATTTAATTTCGAGCGTCTCAACGTTCCCCAAGAGCACCCAGCTCGCGATATGCAAGACAGTATTTATATTAAAGAACCGGAATATCTTCTCCGTACCCAAACCTCAGCCATCGAAGGTTATTTACTCGCACAAAAAAGTAAAGACTTACCCATTCGAGCTGTCTGCCCTGGAGCTGTTTTCCGAAACGAAAAAGTCAATCGATCTAATCACTTCGTCTTTCATCAATATCAAGCCG
>CAZCWF010000009.1:6265-8821 GCA_964502305.1 uncultured Gammaproteobacteria bacterium
TTGTCGACAAAAACGTCACCATGAAAGACTTAATTGGTTGTATGGATTTAATGTTCAAAGAACTTTATGGTGATGATGCCGTTGTTCGTTATCGTTGCAAATATTATCCTGAAGTTGAACCAGGTGTCGGCCCCGATATGCAATGTTTTGCCTGCCACGGTAAAGGTTGCCCTTTATGTAAATACGCTGGTTGGATTGAAATGGGTGGTAGTGGCATGATTCATCCCAAAGTCTTACAAGCCGCCGGCATTGATCCCAATGTTTGGTCTGGATTTGCCTTCGGTATGGGTCTTGATCGTTGGACCATGGCTCAAAAACACATCAAAGATATTAGAACATTAATGGGTGGGAATCTCGCCTACAAACCAAATGACAAATAAAACTTTTTACTTTCTACTTTTTACTTTCTACTAATTTCTATGAAACTAATTTATTCTCATCTTCAAAAATTTTTACCTGATCTCAAAGTCGAACCTCAACAACTTCGTGACGACATGACCATGATAGGTCATTTCACTAATTATTTTGAAGAAATTGACAATGAAATCGTTTTTGATTTAGATATCAAGGTTAATCGGGGAGATTGCTTAGGCTATTATGGTATCGCCCGAGATTTAGCCGTTTTCTACAATTTAGAACTAAAAACACCATATTCATCAACGATCAACGATCTACGATCTGACAACTATCAATTGCCTATAAAAGTCGAAACCGATAATGCCAAACGAGTTATGGCTCTCAAATTATCTAGTTTGAAAAACCAAGAATCCCCAGATTGGCTCAAAACTTTTATCAAATGCCATGGCACCAATCCAGTCAATCTTATTGTCGACCTTACTAATTACATCATGTTCATGTATGGTATCCCTAACCATGCTTTCGATATTCGTAAGTCTGGCGAAAATTTAATCTGGCAAATGAACCCCAAATTTACTGAATTTACTAGTCTTGATGGTTCTGTTCTTAAAATTAATTCTGATATTCTCATGGTTAATAATCCAGACAAAGCTTTAAGTCTAAGTTTTTGGGGCGGGGAAGCCTGCGGTATTGATACTGATTCTACCGACATCATTATCGAAATGGCAGTTTACAACCCCACCACTGTTCGTCAAAACAGTCGTCAACTTAAAGCCACCACCGAAGCTGGTACCAGACTTGAAAAATATCTCGACCCAGAAACTATCCCAATTGCTTTTTCTGCCTTAACCAATTTGATAATTCAAAATTGTTCCGGTCAAATTAATTCTCAACTTTTTGATTACTATCCCCAAAAAATTGATTTACCTCAAATAAAATTTGATTTTGATCAACCAAGTAAAACCTCCGGTATTAACATTCCCAAAGATTTCATCGTAGATTGTTTCACCAAATTAGGCTGTTCAATTTCTCCTACGACCTACGATCTAAAATCTAAAATCTCAGTTACTCCGCCTTCTATCCGTACTGATATTTCTCTTGAAGCTGATCTTGTTGAAGAAGTTGTTCGTTTTTGGAACTACAAAAATATCCCTACCGACCAACCGCTTCCATTTAAAGAAGTTACTGATATTACTCCACCAGAAATTTATTTAATCGATGAATTAAAAGATAAACTCGTTAATTTGGGCTACGATGAAGTTTTAACCTGGCCACTAGTTGCAACCCCCACAGACGAAAAAACTGTTATTAAAACTCAAAATAGTATTAATACTGAAGTAATTTATCTCCGTCAAAGTCTTCTTCCTTCACTTCAACAACAACTTGACCAATATTCACGCTACAAATTAATTAATTCTCAGTTTTTCGAAATCGGTAAAGTCTTTTTTCAAATAGGGGATAAATACGTCGAAAAAAATGCTTTAGGCATCTACAATCCTAACGTAGAAAAACTCCAATCAGATTTAGAATCAATCGGTCTTTCATCTTCAAGCCAAACAAATAATTTTGTTGAGATTATTCTCGACGATTTACCAAAGCCTCAAAACTACACCCCTCAAATCGCTGACAATCACGCCTACGAATTAACCTCTCAAATTATTACTCTCGACGCTAACATCACTCTAGACCATCAAGAAGACCCAATTTCTTTGATTCAAAAATATGCTCAAATCATTGGTAATCAGTATCTTTGGGAAATAGTTATTACAGATATTTACCACGACACTAAAACAAGCAATTATCGCTATACTTTCCGTGTTTCTTATTTCAATACCGACGATAAAACCGCCAAAGATCTTCATCTTAAATCGTTTAATTTGAAATAGATTTATATATTCTGAACTCTTTTGATCTATTAGCAGATTAACCATTTGACTGCTAATAACCTAATAAAATTAACTTTAACCTAAAAACAGGATAAAATTACATAGTAGTTGTTGGAGCTAAAGTCAAAGTTGGGATTGACGTTACTGTTGGAGTTGGAGTAGGAGACCAATCCCAGGCTGTGTTTACACCAATTTTAGATTCTCTTTCTTGGCTATGTCCATCCCGATCGGTTGCTCTCACTTTAATCACATGAGGACCATTATCTAATGTTAAACTCATTTCAAATGGTCTCTCAGTCCACGTCTTCTTCTC
>CAZCWF010000009.1:8831-13204 GCA_964502305.1 uncultured Gammaproteobacteria bacterium
ACCGTACTTCAGTTATCTTAACCAAAGAATTAGTTGTGATCCTAACATCAAAAGTATTGCCTACTGTTGACTCATTTGCTGGGCTATCAATTCCTACGTTTACCATTCCATCACTTCGACAATATCCAGTTGGTGGATTATATTTATCCTGATCCGATTGTTGAGAAATCCACTCATCAATTCCAGTTTGCCAACGATTAACTCCATCTGTTGATACTAGGTCATCTTCTTTAAGATTAAAAAATTCTTTCTCATCGTAGTTATTACTGGCCACATCATCTGGAGTCGCCAAACCGGATATATTTTTACATACCTTTAATTTCAAATGTATTGGATCAGAAATTGTTGGTTGAGTTCCGTCAATAAAATACTCTGTTTTACTAGCAAAGCCATCATGAGATGGATATCCAGATATCTTATCGACCTCCAAAGATACAATTTTATCTGGAATTGAAAAGTCCACTTTATCTAATCTTGGCAATTCATATTTCATAATCTTATTCCAAATCGGTGCTGCTCCAGACACACCCGAAACCACACTTCCCATGGCTGTATTATCATTATTTCCCACCCATACGGCTGTCAATAAGTTAGGTGTCCAACCAATTGTCCAATTATCTTTCATATCATTAGTTGTCCCAGTTTTTGCTGCTACTTGGTAACCAGAAATCATCAAAGAATTAGACGCTCCAAAAGTCATTTCTCTCGCTGAATTATCCGACAAAATATTAGACATAATAAAAGCTTCTTGCTCCGTCAATACTCTCTTTCCATCAGTCTGTTTATACTCCTCCAAAACTCGACCATCTTTATCTTCCACTTTTAAAATACCAACTGGATCCATTTTTAATCCTTTGTTAGCAAAAGCTGTATAAGCTGAAGCCAAATCAATCATCTTTACTTCAGCACCTCCCAAAGTCACAGCTAACCCAAACCTCGATAAATTTTCAGAAGTTGGCTCTAATGTCGACAAACCCATATCATAAGCCTGTTGTAACATGGTTTTTACCCCCACATAAGCCAACGTTTTTACTGCCGTAGTATTAATTGAATTTCCCAAAGCATTCCTTAAACTCATTGGTCCATTATATTTGCCATTATAATTTTTTGGGGCATAATCTTTTTGACCCGCACCACCAGGAAAAGTCACTGGAGTATCCATAATCATAGTTGCCGCCGTCCAACCTTTTTTAATTGCTGTCACATAAGTAATTGGTTTAATTGAAGATCCAGGCTGACGCAAGGCCTGAGTCACCACATTAAAATTTCCATCTGTTTTATCTGACCAATAGTCTCTTGACCCCACCATTGCTAATACTTGTCCCGTAGATGGATCCAAAATTATCGCTGCCCCATTACTGATTCCTTTTTCTTCGTCTTTATCAATTTCATCCGCCACAATTTGTTGAGCTTGATTTTGCAAATCCAAATCCAAAGTAGTTGTAATCTTTAAACCACCACCTTCAACTACTTCTTCTCCATATTTCTCCGCCAAAAGTTCCTTCACCCAAAACACAAAATGAGGTGCTTGCATTGTCGATTTTTGATCCTGAAACTCATAATTTTCTACTTCTTTCATAGTTTCATCAGCCAGGTCTTGGCTAATGTAACCATCTTCCACCATCCTATCTAACACATGCTTAGTTCTGTTCTTATAAGCATCTGGAGTCGAAGAATACGGTGAGTAAACACTTGGTAACTGGGGTAATCCCGCCAAGATAGCCGACTCAGCTAAGTCTAATTGGCTTACTTCTTTACCAAAATATTGTTCAGCTGCAGGAGCCACTCCCCAAGAAGCCCCACCATAAGGAGCCTCATTCAAATACATCCCCAAAATCTCATCCTTACTATACCTAGCGTCAATTTGGATTGATAAAATTATTTCTTTTATCTTTCTGGTAATCGACCTCTCAGTTGTCAATAAAACATTTCTAGTTAACTGTTGTGTCAAGGTCGAACCTCCAGTTACTTTCCCAAAGTAAAACACATTCTTAATAATTCTTAATGGAGTTAAAAGATCAATTCCGCTGTGACTATAAAAACTTTTATCTTCAACTGCTACAGTTGCTTGTTTTAAATAGTCTGGAATATTGGAAAAATCTACTGGATCCCGTTTTGCATCATTATAGATATCATACAAAACCTTTCCGTTACGATCATAAACTTTACTCGAATAGCCATCACGTCTTACCACCTTTGTTGGTGATGGTAAATCTTTGGCAAAATAGACAAACATTCCCAACACTCCTAAGATACCAATTCCCATTAAAACTAACATCACCTTAAAAAAATTCAACCAAAATTTCTTGCTTTTAAACTTTTCTTTCAAGTTTAAGTTAAGCTTAAATTTTGACTTAAAACCTAATACTTTCCTTCTCAAATTTCTAGATATCATAAACGATTAAAACAAAACCATTAAAAATGGCACCATCCCCGAAAGTAACAACACGACCAACGTCACTACCAAGATTACTTTTGTTAAAGTTTTCTTCTTAATACTCATGAAATAATCATATCATAAACGTCAATTAGAGTTATAATATTTTAATGCAAAAACCAATGGTTTTTTACATTAATCAGGCGAAAGTTGTTTTATATCCAATCAAAGGCGTTAGGAGTGTGGAAATTAATGTTCTTATACAATGCGGCAGCTGGTATGAAAACCAAAATGAATTAGGTTATTTTCATTTTCTTGAACATATGCTCTTTCACGGCACAGAAAAAATGCCATCTGCTGAAAGTATGATGGAGGTAGCTAAAGAAAACGGTTTTTATACTAACGCTTATACCAGTGGAAATTCAATTAATTTTTATCTATCATCACCCGACGTTAATTTAGATAAAGCAATAGAGGTTGTCGATGATGTAATGTTTAACCCTATCTTTCCAGAAAACAAAATTAAAAATGAAATTGGAGTAGTTTCCCAGGAGTTAAAATCAAAATGGGATCAACCCAATACTAGATTTTTCCACGAAATAAACAAAATAATTTTTGGACAAAACCACCTATTTACCAGAGACAATATTGGAGATATAAAATGTCTTGAACAAATCACCAGACAAAAACTCCAAAAACTTCACCAAAAGTACTTTCAACCTCAAAATATGGTTATTTCTATCGTCGGTAATGTAAAATCTATAGAAAAAACTATCGATAAATTAACTAAAAGCCTTAATTGCCATACCAATACATTTAAATCAAAAATAACTTATCCAGCGATTAACCCATCATCGGGAAAACAATTCATCTACCACGACAAACCAGAACAAGAAACTATCTATTTAACCTGGATTACTAAAAAAAATGGCAAAACTAACAGGCTTGATAAAATTTCTCAAACAACATTTAGTTACACTATCGGAAACAGTATTGATTCACTCTTATTTAAAATTTTTAGACTCAAATACGGTTTAGTTTATGGTATTAAAAGTTATTTAAATAATTCAAGGAATTATTCTACTTTCGAAATTTCTTGCCAAATAGATCCGGTAAGCCACCAGAAATTTTTTGATGTTTTTGATTCCGAATTTGAAAATATAATCAATCAAATCACACCGGAGAAATTCTACCAAACAATCAAATATACTAATTACCAATCACTCATGTGTTACGATTCAGTCCGAGAAATTAGTAATACTATTACTAATGAAGCGTTCAAATACAAAAAGATTTATCTTCCAGAAGATTATATTAATCTCTCAAAAAAAATTAACTATCAAAAAACAATAGATTTCTTTAAATCCAAACTAACAAAAGAAAACAGATACACTTCAATTATGACCCCAACTAAACCCGAACACAAATAAATTTTTCTGATATTATCAATTCATGGAAAGTTTAACTCAGATTCCTGGAGTCGGTACTAAAACTCTTGAAAAACTTCAAAAACTCAACATCACCAAGCCTCAAGATTTACTTTATCATTTTCCTTACAGATACATTGATTTTTCCCACATTACCAGCATTATTAATGCTCAAGAAAATGAAAATATCACCATCAAAAGTCAACTTCTAAACTTCCAAAATATTTTTACTCGATCACACAAAAATCTCCAAAAAGCCATTGTCGCTGATAAAACTGGACAAATTAATTTACTTTGGTTTAACCAACCTTACTTATCAAAAAATTTTAAAGTAGGGGAAAATTATAGTTTTGCCGGAACCGTCTCTGTTTTTCAAGGTAAAAAAACTATCATTGGTCCAGTTTCCGGACAGTATCATACTGGAAAAATCATTGCCATTTATCCCGAAACTAACGGTTTAACTTCAAACTGGTTTCGCAAAACCATTCAAACTTTTCTTCCTCAATTGTTAACCGAGGTAAAAGAAACCCTCCCATCTTCAATAATCAAAAAATATTCTTTATCTGATC
>CAZCWF010000010.1:0-13045 GCA_964502305.1 uncultured Gammaproteobacteria bacterium
GTTTCTTCCATAAACCGTTCAAAAATTAAAATATTACTATCGACAGCCATACCAATGGAAAGGATAAAACCGACAATACCAGGGAAAGTTAAAGTAACAGGAATTAGACGGTAAAGAGTAAGAGTAATAAGACCATAAATAATTAAGCCAATATCAGCAATTAACCCAAGCTTGCCATAGTTAGCAATCATGAATAAAGAAACTAACGCCAAACCAACGACGCCAGCAAAAATACCTTTGTTGAGAGAATCTTGACCAAGAGTAGCCCCGATTTGGGATTGTTGAACCAAATTGATAGACAAAGGCAAGGCACCAGCATTTAACTGAGCCGATAATTCCTTGGCGGTGTCAGAAGTAAAACTACCACTAATAACAGCTTTACCATCAGTGATAACTGATTGAACAGTTGGAGCAGTAATAGGATAGTCGTCAAGAAAGATAGCGATTCTTTTGTTTAATAATTCTTTTGTAGCTTGGGCAAATAATTCGGAACCTTCTGGATTGAATTCAATAGCAACTTCAGGTTGAGAATTTTGTGAATTAATTTGAACTGATGATGTTTTAAGATGAGATCCATTTATACCCGTATCTTGAGCAAATAAATCATAAATAGTAGCTGATTCAGTAGCTTCTGGAGGAATTTCTACTTCCCCTTTGAAAGAAAGTTGAGCAGTAGTACCGATTAAACTAATAGCATCGTTGACATCTTCAACCCCAGGTAAATCAACTTGGAGACGATATTTATCCTGTTGTTTATTAATTTGAACAGTAGTCTCGCTAACACCAAAAAGGTTAACCCGACGTTCAATATTACTTTTTAAAGATTCTAGGGCTTGAGGTAAATTTTCTGAACTAGTAGTGGAAGTATCAATGTCGAATAAAAGAGAAGAGCCGCCGGCTAAATCTAAACCATATTTTAAATCACTATTTTTGATAAAAGGGATAGGACCAATTTTAGATAAATCGGGTCGATAAAAAGTGTGTTCAAGGTTAATATTTTTAAAATGAATCTTTAGCGGAAGTTCTTTGGGAAAGTTAATTAAACCACAAAAAAGAGTAAGAGCGACAATAAACCAAAATGCTCTGAAGATTTTCTTTCTTTTGGTCATATTATTTTTGTGATGAAATTAGGGATAATTGACGAGGGTGTCCGGAAAAAATATAAGTAATACTGGCTTTTGAATGATTGATTTTTATTGTCACAGGATCGCCTTCTTTGATATTAAAATTTTTGATTGATTTTGAAGGAATAGTAATGGCTAAGCTATTTCCCGTTTTAATAACTTTTCTGAGTTGACTCATTTATTAAAGATTATTAATCTCTTGGGGGCTTCCTATTATAGCAACAGGATTACTTAGGAAAAAGTCGACAGTGAATTGATCACGCTTTTGTCGACGAAGGTTAAACTCCCCTTTCCCCATGACCATATAATTTATTTCGTGACCACGAATAGACTCTTCTTGCTTGATAAGTGATTCAACTTCCCGAATCGAAACATCACCAACGATAATTAAATCAATGTCATCAGGGCGACGTTTATCACCAGTCATAAATTTGTAATTATAAAAAACAAATTTTATAGAACCAATATTTTCATTTTTGTTTTGGAGTTTTAAGCCTAAACCTGATGTTTGATTAGCAATAATTAAGAGATTGGTAAACAAAGGTGATTGTTTGTCAGCTCCATAATAAAGACGATTACCACGTCGTTCAAAAGAGATTAAGCCACTTTTTTGAAGATTATCTAGTTCACGTCTGACTGAATTTATTTCTTCATCAACCAATCTAACAAGTTGACGAACATAATAAATCTCACCAGGATTATAAAAGAAAGTGGTGACAAGTTTAATCCTAGTCTGGGAGATAAATAGGTGTTTAAGACTGTTTTGAATTTTCATAAGAAATTAGTTGTAAGTAGCTTGGGTACCGATAGGTAAAAGCTCAACCCAAATATTACCGGCAACAAAATTAATTTCTTTGCCAGCTTTATCTTTAAAAATGGTTCGAGAAAGACGATTGGCTTTTGACCAAGTAATTTCGGTTTTTTCGCCGTTTTGGAGCAAAACTCCGCTACCAGTACCGATAACATCATAAAGATTATGCAAGTGTTCATCAACAGATCTAGTTTCTTTGACAAGCTGCAAAATAATATTTTTAGCAGTAATAGTTTTACCAGTATTAAAGTCAACATGAACTAAACCACCGTTATAACGCTCATAGTTATTATTCTCGGAACTATATTTCCAATTAACAGAGTAGTCTTTGTAGCCTGACCAAAAATCGAAGGAAATGTTGGTAGCAGTAGGCGAAGAGATTGATTGATCGGTTTGTTTAAATAACCAAGAACGATAACTCTTATCCCAAGATGTTTTTTTGGCTTCAGTAGTATTAGTTAAACCACGGTCAGCAGCAATATCCCAAAGTTCGGTAGTAGAACAATACATGGTGTGTTCAGCAGCTCTTTCTTCTCCAGTACGATCTGGTTCGCGACGGCAAGCTTTATATGAAAGGGAGAATTGGCTCAAATCACTCCAAGTACCTTTATTATTCCAACCATAACTAGCAATCTGCTCAATGGCTTGGGCTTTTTTGGCAGTAGTACAAGGGCCACCATCAGTAGCAGCACTACAATTAGCCCCACCGACATGGTTATAAAGTGGATAATCGGAATATTCAGAGGCTAAATCAAGAAAATAAGTTCTAGCAGACCTGACTGGACCAACATCGTATTTGTTGGCTTGCGACCCGGCAACTTGACCACAGTAAAAAACACCCATAAAACGAGTAATTCCACCTTCGGCCACAGCTTCGTAGACAATGTCAGCAGTTTGAAGACCTGATTGAGGACGAGCATCATCGTGGTTTTCAATCATAACCATAAGTGGGCGGCGTTCAGACCAGATAGCAGCCTCTTCTTTGGTATAAAGTTTACCGTTAATAGGACAGGCTTCAGTCTTTGGCCCGGGGTAAAGCTCAACTACAGAATTATCAGAAGAATCTAAATTTTGATCAGTATCATTAGAGCCACGGTTAGCGATATAACCCATAAAACCACCATTACCTGCAGGTAAAAAATGATCGAATAAGAAATAAGAAATACCACTGATTATAAGAAAAATTCCTATCAATCCTGATATTTTGGTGATTTTTGAGTTCATAAAAATTTAACCTTTAATAGTTTTAACTATAGCTAATTTTTCCTCTTTTGACAAAGTGATATTGTCACCTTGGCCATCTTTGATAGGCTTAGCATAAATTCTAGTAATATCACGATTATGTAAAGAAGAAACTATAACCCCAGAGTTATTTTGGTTAAGAATAGTGAGAATGAAACTTTGGTCACCACCGATATCTTCAAACGGATTATATCGAGTGACGTTAATTTTAACACCGGATTGAGATATAGGAATATCGGTTTGATTAATTTGTCTGTTTTTTTGATAGGTTAGGTAAGTTATGAGACCAAGCCAAGCAAGGTTTAGAAAAACTAATATATAGAGGACTACCATAATTTTATTGTAGCAAAATTTGTGTGCTATACTGGCTTTAGAAAGATGAATCAGGAAGAAAATAACAGATTTATTAAGAAAGATTTACTTAAGAGCTTGATTTTGAGTTTGATTTCAATTATGGTGATAGTTGTTACCTATTTATTTGTTAACTCGAGGGGGTGAAGCTTAAAATGCCAACCATCAAATTTTATAATGTTAAGTCTCGCAAATCTATCGAAGTAGACGTAAGTAAAGTTAAAAAAGTTATGCTCAAAAACGGTAGACCAGCAGCTGAAACTGTTGATCCAGAAACCGGAACCAAGATGTTTAAAATCTTGTCTGCTGCTGATGCAGCTTTACTTTAAAATAGTTTTTTAATTCAACCTTCAAAGAAATTGAAGTGTCAAGTCCGAAATTTCGGGCAGGAAAGTCTGGACCGCTAAAAGTACAGAACCTAAAAATGTAGGGATCGGGGTGACCTGATGGCAATGCTACAGAGACGAGTAAGTCTCCTAGCCCGAAAGGCTATGGAAGACTGAGATGAAACGAGTATCCTTCTGGCGGAAATCTCAAGTTGAGACGTTAATATCTGGCTTTTGAGAGTCTCAGGTAGAGAGAGTAGATAGATGACACATAAACAGAATCCGGCTTAACAATTTCTTTGAAGGTTTTTGTTTTCGACTAAAGGTCGATCAGCCTATGGCTGAGTTTATTTCTTCTCCATTAGAACTTTGACGACAGTTTCGATCGTTAGATAAATCGGAAGTGAAAGAACGGCTCCAATTACTCCACCTAATTTAGCACCGACAGCAATAAGGATAATGGTTACTAAAGGATTAAAACCAACGGTTTGCTTCATAACACGAGGAACGATAATATTATTTTCAAGTTGTTGGATGATAATTCCAGCAACAATAGCTAATACTCCAGTGAGGGGTGAAATAGTAAATCCGACTAAAGCGGCAACGGCTGTAGCGGCTATAGGACCAAGATTAGGAACAGCTTCAAGAATACCAGCAAGGATGGCTAACGGAACAGCGTATTCTAGCCCTAAAATTAAATAAGCAATATAAGACAAAAGACCGATGATAGTCATAAGAAAAAATTCAGCTGTGACCCAACTACCTAAACGGTGCTCTAAAGTATCGAGTATAGTAATAAACTTTTGTTTACCATTTTCACCAAACATTTCTAAGCTATATTTGGGAAAGTTTTTCTTTTCTAGCAAAAGATAAAAAGTGAGAAATAAAACGATAAAACCAGAAAAGATATTAGAAACTAACGAGATAGCAGTTTTGGCGATACCCCCAGGAAGATTTTCTAGAATTTTGAATTGAGAGGAAAGATCAATGGCATTAGAGCCGAATATATTAATATTTTCGAGAGTAGTCGGTAGAGTTTCGACTAACCCAGTAGTTTGTTCAACTAAAATAGGGATAATACCAGCAACACCAAAAGCAATTACAGCTAAGATAATAAGATAGATAATTAGAATAGCTAACGGTCGAGGTATCTTGAATTTTTCAAGCCTTATAATGGTGGGGTTAAGAGCTTCCATTAAAACAAAACTGATAAACAAAAGAACGATAATATTTCTAACTTGCCAAAGCAAAACTAATAAGAGCAAAAAGAAAATGGTGAAAATGACGGTTTTATAAGAAATTTCTATCTTTTTGTTGATCATGACTTAGTATACCATTGAGAAACTTTTTTCATAATTTGTTTGGAGAAATTTTTTTGGGTAATATCAAAAAAGAAAGCGTTACTTTTTGATTTAAACCAGCAACTTTGGCGTCGAGCATCGGAGTGTTCGGCATAGGACCATTTTTGAAGACAGTCGTTTAAATCACTAGTTTTATCAAAATAGGGTTTAAGACAAAGATAAGCGGCAATCTGCATTCCAGGGTCAGACCATTTATATTTTTTTAGGAGTTTTTTAATTTCATCTAAAAACCCTATATCCATTCTTTTTTGGACTCGAGTATCAATCCGTTGGTAAAGAAAATCTAACGGAGCAGTGAGAGAAATATGAAGCAAGTCAAAATTTCTAATACCTAACGTTGAATTTCTAATATTTTTTTTAAACAATTTAATTTCAATTTTGCGAGTGAGACGATAATGGTTATTAATATCAGAATTATTTAATTGAAAAAAGTTATCTTTATCTAAAAATTTATAAAATTTTTGCAAAGTTTTGACAGATAAAAAATTGGAAATAAACCGCCAAATTTTGTGAGGTTTGACTGAAAAAGTAGTGTAAGTTGGATTGATTAATGAATCGATATAAAAACCGCTACAACCAACTAAAATTGGCAATTTATTTCGCGATTGGATTTCTTTGATAGTTTGTAGACCAATTTTTTGGAAATCGGCGACAGAAAATTTTTGATCAGGAGTAATTAAATCGATAAGATGAATTGGCGTTTCTTCCGGTTGGTCTTTACCAGTACCAATATCCATGCCTTTGTAAATTTGACAAGAATCACCAGAAACTAGCTCCCCATTATATTTTTTAGCCAATTTGACAGCTAAATCAGTTTTGCCAGTAGCGGTCGGACCAGAGATAATTAAAAGTTTATTCATAAAGTTATTTTACAATAAAGTTGATATAATTGCGTGAATTATGGGAAAAGAAACAGCTCGCTTTTATAGAACAGAAAACGATAACAAGGGGATATTAGTGGAATTAGATTCACATCAAGAAATAGATAAAACTACGAGCATTATAGAGGAATTGAAACGATCAGTTCAGAATATAACTTTTAAAACAGATGAACTTAAAGGAGAGTCAAAAGTCGAAAGGGTAAATGTTTCTATCATTGGAGAAAACGGCAATAAAAAGAATGTAGGGGGGATGATATTAAAAACTATTTACGAAGATATCTATGAAGAATGTGTAGAGTGTGGAGTAGAAAATATGAGAAAGAAATACAGAATGCTTCGTGAATTAGGTATACCAGTGCCATCAACCTTTCGGATTGATGATTCAGGTAGGCGCTATTTGATGAACGATTTAACTTGTAATGGAAGATATGTAATTATGGACAAACATCTACCTCTGGAAAGAGAGGCGGTAAGCAATATCGGAGAAATAAGGAGTGAAGCGTTAGTAATTGCTGAAAAAACTTTTAAAGCTGGGTTAAGATTTGACTTTGATGCTTACTCAATTGTAGTTGATAAACGAAGTCACATAGGTAGTTTAGTCGCACTGGATTTTGGTAGTCAGACATATATAGTTGATAGAGATAGTCGATATTATAAAGAAATAAGGGCAATAAATATCTCGTGTGTAGAGCAATTTTTCCAATTTGCGATTAGGCGTTGATTTTAAATTCGACGACATCGTCAGGGCGCATGATGTAATCACGACCTTCGTGGCGAAGTTTGCCAGTTTCTTTGGCGCCTAACTGACCATTACAGGTTACAAAATCTTGATAGGAAACAACTTCAGCCATAATAAAACCTTTTTCAAAATCTGTATGAATGGCGGCAGCAGCTTTAGGGGCGGTGTCCCCTTTTTTGATTGTCCAAGCACGAGCTTCCTTGACTCCAGCAGTATAGAAAGATTGAAGGCCCAGAGTGTCGTAGGCTTTTTGAATAACTCGTTCTAAGCCTGATTGAGAAACTCCTAATTCTTTTAGATAACTTTTTCGCTCTTCAGAATCTAGTTCTGAAAGATCAAATTCGATTTTGGCACAAACCGGAACGACGGATTCATAATTTTCAATTTTGAGATTAAAATTGGCGATGTTTTGGTAGGTGTCTTCATCAACATTAGCGACAATAAAATAAGGTTTGGCAGTAAGCAAAAAGAATTCTCTAAGTAGTTCTTTTTCTTTGTCATCAAGATCTAAATTGACAGCCAAAACACCTTTTTCTAATTCAGATTTAAGTTTTTGAGCTAAAACAAATTTTTTGCTAATTTTTTCTTTGGCATTATTTTTGTTAGCGTCAATATATTTATCAACAGTTTCAAGATCTTTGATAATTAGTTCGGCACAAATAACTTCAAAATCACCTTGGGGATCAACAGAACCTTCTTTGATAATATTGGAATCGGAAAAAGCTCGAACTACATGACAAATGGCGTCACAATCACGAATATTAGTTAAAAATTTATTGCCTAGACCTTCGCCTTGAGAGGCACCTTTTACCAAACCAGCGATATCGACAAACTCGACGATAGCAGGGACAATTTTGTCAGTTTTAACAATTTCGGCTAAGACGGGGAGCTTGGTATCAGGAACTTCGACAACACCAACATTTGGATCAATGGTACAAAAAGGATAATTATTGGCATCAGCAACTTTGCGACCCAAAAGGGCGTTAAATAAAGTGGACTTACCAACATTAGGAAGGCCAACGATAGCAATGGATAATTTAGACATGGTGTATTTTAACAGGAAATTAGGATTTATTTTAAAATTTGATATAATAGCTCTCGGTTTTAATTAACAATTTTTCACAATAGCTGTGGGGTAATTGTTGATTAGCACTTTGATATTTAAAACGGAATGCGAAATATTAAATAGTCCCTATTTGGATAGTTGAGTGTCCAGCTAGGGTCTATTTAATAAAATAATGGAGGGTATTTCAATGTCTAAGGTCTTTTCTCAGACACTCTTGGTTTACTTGGTGAACTTTGCTTGGGTGTGGCACGTATGGAACGAACTTGCAAGCTCGGGGAAGATTGTATTGAATACCGGGCGTGAATATTGGTTTCTAATTACAATAGTCACCATCATAACCTGTGCTTGTGAGTTCCTTTTGAGTTGGGTTTATTCGAGATTCAAATTCTCAAGAAGTTCTGTTGGTAAACTTTTTCATAAAGTATGGGGGGTAATTGAGTTTCTCACAGTGTCTTTACTAGTGTCTAAAGTATTGAAGTTTATTACATTTAAAAACACAGACGAATTTACGGTTTTCTTGAAGAACCTTACGTACACTGGAATTATCGCCAATATTTTTAATCCATTTGATCTAAAAACTTATATCTATAAGTTTTTGACAATAAAAGTCGAACATGAAGAAGACGACGATTAATACATTCCGCTGTTCTAAGTGACCTTAGGGTTAAAAGTTTAATGTTGCGAGACATCAAATTTTTAACCCGGGGTCATTTTTTTTGGAAAAAATTATTTTTATAGGATTGACAGTTAGATAAATATGAAATATGATGACGGTAGAAGGCGATTAAAGCTATCGCACTTTTAAATATTGGGGAAGGAGTAGGTTGTTATGAAGAAGTTTCTTATTTTTACTGTGTCGTTTATTTTATTAATAACAACAGCGTTTTTACTTGTTCGGCCTATTGAAACAATTGAAAAACAGCAACGGATAATCGACGAGAGTGGTATTTTAGCGACAGTGATAAGAATATATACTTATACTGGTTATGATGGATTTTTTGTTACGGTTAGAAAACATGAAGATGGTGCGAAGACTGTAACATGGGTATTGAAAGAGTCTAATCATGAAATCTTCACATTAATCAAACAGAATATTGGTGAACAGCTGAAATTCGATATATTCGGGGTTGATACTCCTGATGAATTTGTAAAAGAATACGTCAATATAATTGATGCCTACGTTCCCTAAAACTACGACCGATTACCCTATTTTGCAAAAGTTTATCTCTTTGGAGATGGATGATTACAAAATGGGGTTTTATTTTGCCATTAATTCAGATAAAAAATGGAAAACATTTTTTGGAACAAAATTAGAAATTTTGGGATCTTTTTGAGAAATCATTTGGCGGATGTCAGTAGCACGGGTAGGTAAAATTTTTTGAGTAACGTGTTGGAAATTATGACCATAATTTATAAAACAGTCGGAAGTGTAATTGTTATCAGTAAACAAGCAAGTATTTGATTCGTTGATAAAGGGGAAAAAAGTTTTGACATGGTCGGCATATTTGGGAGGGTTATGAATATCAGGAACGATTTGAATTTGATAAGGAAAATTTAATTGATCTAAATTTGGAGCTAGTAGATTCTTAACTTGGATGGCAGTCAAAAAATTTTTGTCATCAATATTTCCAGAATCTCCAATACCAATTAATAATTCTTTAATGCCAGAATTAATAACCTCTTTGAGAAATTCTAAATGATGGAGACATGGCGGTTGAAAACGGCCAATAATAAATCCAAAATTTTTGTTGGTTTTCACAATTGATTTAAGTATAAACCAAAAACTCCCTCACATGGAGGGAGTTTCCGCCAGAGGCGGATTTAATTTCAAAAAAGAAATTATTTAACCAATTTCTTGATCTTGGTGCCAGGAATATAACGTGGCATACGGCGAGCAACAATTTTTTTAGCTTCTTTTGATCCGATAGCTTTAATTGTTTTAGCTTTAAACATTTTGGTTTTGAAGGTTCCAAAACCTGAAAGTTTAACAGTTTCTCCGCTGGAGAGAGCTTTCATGATTTCGCTCAAGAAAGTTTCGACAGCTTGCTTGGCAGCCTTTTTACTGAGTTTGGCTTTTTGAGAGACAGACTCAATGAGATCTTTTTTGGTCATTTGATTATTTTTTTTAATTATTAATTAATCTAATAATAACGAATTATCCCTAAAATGCAAGTAAATTTAGTCTTCTTTTACCGCATTTTTGTTGATTTTTGGGGCAGCAATTACACTGCTGGTACGAAGTTCTCGGATAACCGTAACTTTAATTTGTCCAGCCCATTTTGCTTCTTCCTCGAGTTTTTCGGCAATATTTTGACTTAGCACTTGAGCTTCAGCATCAGAAACTTGGGAAGGTTCAACAATAACGACAACCTCTCTGCCAGCTTGATAAGCAGCTACACTAGTAACACCATTAAAATCACTGGCAACTTCTTCGATGTTTTTCATGCGCTTAAGGTATTCTTCATGAACCTCGTAACGAGCGCCTGGACGGGCACCAGAGGCAGCGTCGCCAATATAGACAATAACTGACTCGATTGAAGAGAATTCTTTGTCTTCGTGGTGTTCAGCGACACAATTGATGACTTTTTCTGGGATTTTATATTTTCTAAGTAGGTCGACACCTAAATCAATATGAGTCCCCTCTTGATCAGCTACAATTTTGCCAATGTCGTGAAGCAAAGCGCCTAATCGAACAGTATTAACATCAGCTTTGAGTTCATAAGCAATACCAACAGCAATTTTGGTTGCTTCGACAGTATGTTTGGCTAAATTTTGACCATAAGAGAAACGGAATTTATATTTACCAATTTCTTTGATTAAATCTAAAGGCAAGTTGAAAGCCCCGACTTCTTGACAAATTTTCTTACCTTCATTGATAAGAATTTTATCCATGTCGTTTTTGGTTTGAGCCACAACTTGTTCAATTTTTAGAGGTTGAATACGACCATCTTTGATTAATTTTTCTAAAGCTAAACGAGCCACTTCGCGACGAGTAGAATCAAACGAAGAGATACGAATATCGTTGGTTTCATCTAGTTCAAGTTCGACACCGGTAGCTTTTTCGAAAGCACGAATGTTACGACCTTCACGACCGATAATTTTACCCTTAGCAGCATCGTCAGCCAAAGAAATAGTGGAGACGGTGTATTCGGCAACATAATCAGTGACACCATGACGGATATTATCAACTATGACTTCTTTGGTAATTTCTTCTTCTTTTTGACGAATTTCATCGCGAGCTTCATCAATCTTTTTGGCAACCCAAGTAGCCATTTTCTTTTCAGTACTACTGATAACCAATTGTTTGGCTTTTTCAACATCAAGACCAGAAATAGTTTCTAATTTATCCAATTGTTTACGATACAATTCGTCAACACTGGTTAGTTTGTTTTTTAATTCTAAAGATTGTTGGTCAATAGATTTTTCTTTTTGGATAAGATAACGTTCTTTTTCATCGAGAGAGGAAAGACGTTGAAAAATTTCAGCTTCTTTGGCTTTAGCCTCAGATTCAACTTTTTTAGCGTTTTGAATAATCGCCTGAGCTTGGGCATTAATCCGATCTAACTCTTCTTTAGAAACAGATGGTTGTGGTGCAGGTGCTGGTTGAGCAGATGGTTTAGTAGGAGTAAAAACAACTCGATTTTTATCAGCTTCTTCTACTTCTGGTAATTCTTTTTTAGTAACAGTTTTAACGGGCTTTGACGATTCTTTTTTTGAAACAACTTTTTGGTCAGTTGCAGGTACAGAGAACAAACCTTTAACCTTGGTCAAGAAATAATCTAACATGGAACCTCCAATACTTTTTACGACACAATGAGGGCGGGATACTTATGAAATCAATGGACAAAAAATCATAAAGTGTGTTTTTAGTAAAAAGTTTAATTTAATAATAAGTAATAGTTTATTTTAGAAATCAGTATATTTTACTGTAATGTCACCAACTCGTCAATTGCGGCCTTAATATCAGAAATATCGAATCCTTGCCGGAAAAGTGAAGCATATAATTTATTTTTAGCCTTAAAATCAGTTAGAATTTCTTTAGTTATTCTTTTTTTAGTTAAAATTCGCTTAATTGATTCAAGATCATCATTTTTAGGAATATCGACAGAATTAGTATCAATCCCTTTTTGGGCTAAGAGAAATTTAATTTGATTAGTCGACTTTTTTTTGTTTTTGGCCAAAAAACTTTTGACAAAATCATCTTGGTTAAGTAATTTTTTGGAATTTAGATCAGTAATAATATTGGAGATTATTTGATCTGCTTTAAAGTCAATAAAATGTTTATATTTTCTAGTGGTTTTAATAAAAAAGATTTTTAATTTTTGAGAAAGTATTTTTTCGGTTTTAGGAGAAATAGCAATTTGCCGCAAAGCATACTCTCGACCAAGATATGAAAGCGAAGCAGAAATTATGTCAGAAAACTTTTCTTCATCAATATTTTGATTTTTCTGGAGCGAAAGTTTAATGACGTCATCAATAAAAAACGGTATATAAGAATCGTCAGAAAAAGTTAAATTGACTCGGTTGGGAATTCGACTAGTTTTAATATTGGTTAAAACCAGCATTATTCTTCGTCGTCTGAATTAGGAGAAACTTTGGTGGTTTCACCAGATTCAGCAGCAGATTTAATTTGATCCCAAATTTTATCGCGGTATTCTTTGGCGATTTTTGGATTTTCTTTGAAAAATTTCTTAGCTCCTTCACGACCTTGAATATTTTGATCACCAACTTTAAAGAAAGCACCTGATTTGGTAATTAAATCGTGTTGAACAGCTAGGTCGACCAAACCACCGGTAATAGAAATACCTTCGGTATTCATAATATCAAACTCGGCTTCCTTGAATGGTGGCGCGACTTTATTTTTGATAATACGAGCCCGGTGTTGAGAACCAATAGCCTCACCAGAAGAGGTTTTAATGTTGGCAATTTTACGCAAATCAATACGGACTGAAGCATAAAATTTTAGAGCTAAACCACCTGGAGTAGTTTCGGGATTACCAAACATAACACCAATTTTCTGGCGGATTTGATTAGTAAAGATAACGACAGCTTTTGATTTAGAAATAGCACCAGTAAGTTTACGAAGAGCTTGGGACATAAGACGAGCTTGAACACCCATCATAGAATCCCCCATTTCACCTTCG